>JAAETN010000341.1 GCA_024228355.1 Maribacter sp.
CAAATGAAGAAACTCATCACGCTGTAAATCGTATTCGGGACTTAATAGTATAAACTGAAGTGCAAATTTTAAAATTATAAAGCCTGCTAAGTATATATTATTTCTGGTCATATAGTTTTATTCGCAGTGAGATTTCCACAACTCATTGTCTTTAGACGCCTCTTTATTTCGGTTAAGTGTAATAAAGATAATAAAAGAATGCCACAAAGGTAATATATTAAATAGCTGATAATCAATGATAAAAAAGTTTGCAAACGAAAACAAACGTTTACAAACGAAAGTAAGTATTTTGTAACCGAATAGTATATCCACGCCGTTCTATGTTTGCCCTGTCGAATCAAGGAGGTTCGATAGTATTAACTGTTTAACACGAAAAATTAGAAATTATGAACGCACTTAGAAACAAAGTACAGTTGATTGGAAACTTGGGTAATGACCCAGAAATTGTAAACTTGGACGGCGGTACCAAACTCGCCAAATTCTCAATCGCAACAAACGAGACGTACAAGAATGCCAAAGGCGAAAAAGTTACGGATACCCAATGGCATAATGTGGTTGCCTGGGGCAAGACAGCCGAGATTGTTGAAAACTATTTGGCCAAAGGCAACGAGGTTGCCGTTGAAGGGAAACTTATACATCGTTCATATGAGAACAAGGAAGGTGAAAAAAGATACATCACAGAGGTAAAATGCAATGAGCTTTTGATGTTGGGCAAGTAATCAAGAATTGCTCCCTTCTTGATTTTTCGGTCGAATCTAAAAAATCAAAACGGGTACAAGACGTAAAATTGAGCCCCTACGATATGGTAGGGGCTTTTTTCATCCTCTTTTGTCAATAATACTAATAGGTTTTCGGCCTAATTTGGATAACCTGAGTTGTTCTATCTCTTTACCATTACAAAACTCGATTTTGGGTGATACCCGTAGTTTGGATCTACAATGGTCCATGATGTTTTGCAACAATGCCTGACTTGGTGTTTTGGATGCAATTTTTATCATTATTTCGTCTGTTCCTATGCTATTGTGATAAATCTCGATGACAAATTTTTCCACTTCGTTAAAGTCATTCAATAAATTGTCCATGGCCGGCGGATATAAGGTAGTTCCCTTGTATTTGATCATTTGTTTTCTTCTTCCCAAAACGGGTCCTAACCGCAGTGTATTTCTACCACAATTACAGGCCGATGTATGGGCCTTAACGATATCCCCGGTTTTAAATCTCAATAAGGGCATGGCTTCAACACCCAAGGTTGTTATGGTAAGTTCGCCTTCTTCACCGTCTTGTACGGGATCGTCATTTTGGTCAAGCACCTCTACAATGATCAGTTCGGGGTGATGGTGCCCACCTTGTTGTTCTGAACATTCGGTAAAAGCGGTACTCATTTCTGTGGAAGCATAGGTTGAATACAACTCGATATCCCAAGAAACTACTATTTTATTCGCCAAAACATTAAGCGAAAAATCTTGATTTCGAACCGATTCCCCAATACAAATGGCACCTTTAATTCCTGATTTGTCCAAGTCTATCCCATGTTCTTGGGCATACTGTATTAATTTCAACAAAAAGGATGGTACAACGATCAAATACGAGGGCTTGAATTTTAAAATCGTATCCCATTGCAGTTCAGGAATCCCTGCGCCTACACGAATTATTCCCGCACCCAATTGTCTCACCCCTAAAAAATAGGCAAGCCCTGCCATAAAACGGCGGTCCATGGTTGTGGACAGCTGTAAAATATCATTTTCAGTAACACCGGCACAGGCAAAAGAAATGGCCTCATTGTAGCCCAATCGATCTAAATCCTTATCAGTAAGCGCTATGGTTACAGGGTCTCCCAAGGTACCCGACGTGGAAACAAAATCTACGATCTTATTTTTGGGAACGCAAAGGAAATCGTCATTGCATTGCTGCAATTGCTCTTTTGTGGTGGTAGGTATTTTAATTAGATCGTCAAGGTGTTCAATAGTATTGATTGAAATCTGGTTTTCCTTAAATACACGCTGATAATAGGGCGAATTTTCTTCTAAATTGAAAAGAAGTTGTTTTAGTTTCTCTTCCTGAAACAATTTTATCTGCTCTTTTGATGCTTTTTCTATTTCAGGAATCATAGGTTTAATTTCCGTTTTAATTTTCGAATGTACCTTTTGTTATTCTCTTTATCAACTTGGGTGCTAATTTCTTTGGTATTTGCTTTTTTAAACGCATTCAACGCAGCTAAATAAAACTTGTTTTCATAATAATACTTACCGACCAAATAATAGGCCTCCCAATTTTCTGGATTGCTTTTTTGCAATGCCATTAATGTATTATCGCTAACTCGTACTTTTGAAGCGAGGGCAGTTAAGACAGTCTGTTTAAGGTTTCGGTATTTTTGGTAATCCTTATAGGTTTGAGTAAACTGAAAAGGGTCTTTAGCAATATTTAAATTGGTTTTGGACAAAGAGGTCTCGGAGGATTTCCTCTTAAATCCGAAAACCTCATTTAAATCGTATGCAACAAACTCCCCTAATTGATATGGATTGCTAGAGACCCATACCAAAAGTTCTTCGGGTTTGAAAACTATGCCATGATGTGCCATTAATTGGTTTAAGGCTTTTTCATTACCGTAGCCTATAGCCTTGTTATCCAAACCTTCTTTGTTTCTCAGAATATTTACGGCAATGCCTGACGTTACTTTTGGATTTTCGTCCAACAGCTCTTCCATACGCAAATAACGATATTTGGAATGGCTTTCCAGGATATGTTTTTGGTTTTTTTCATCATGGGCATAGGCCGCACTCTGAAAATGATTTGAGCATATCAATTGATTCGTATTTGGAATGTCATATACACCAAAATTTTCAGGAGAGACTTCAATTAATGCTGCTTTTTTGTCCTTCGCACTTCCTATGAAAATAGATTCTGAAACGAATACCTTTCGTTTTTTTGCAATGGCCACGGCCTCATCAATGGTAGCGGCATATTGTAATATTTCTCTTGTGACTATAGAAATGGGGGTTTTAGCAACTAAAGGAATTTTGGATTTACCGGCGTTGATGGTAACCGTAAGCCCTTGATCGTTCATACCTGAGACCACACCTATCATACCGCCCCAAGTAACCGACATGAATTTGAAACCCTTATCTGGACTCACAAAAGCAATTATTTTTTCCTTTGCAAATTCATCACCCACATAAAAGTCAAAATTTCTTCCAATAATCAGTTTTCCGTCTTCTGTTTTATTTCCCCAAGCTGCAAAAGAGGAACAACCTACCAAAGCAAGATCTTGTAAGGCATGGCCAATATCATGGGCACCATGAAGATAAAGAACTCTGCGATATGCTTCTGCAATATGGTTATAGTCATCTGAGGCATATTTAGAAATTCCATAGATTTCAGTTTTGAATTCGTCTTTTATATTCAGGTACATCTTTCTGTTGAACCAGGCTAAGAATTTTCGCAGAAATAATTGTTTTACCTTAGAGGGAACCATTTCACCAACCTTGGACAGTAGGGCATCTTCTTGTTTGTGGAACAGTTCTTGGGTAAGGCTACCCGTTGTCAAACCAATTTCCAATGGGTTGCCTTCAACGTACATCTCCCAGAGGCCTTGCCTGTTCTTAGCGATAAATCCGTTTTTCGAAGCGTAGGTAGAGTCGTTGATTTTAATGCGTTTCGGGGATTCGACCTCGTATTGTTCAATATTGGGAACATCTCTCAAGGACTTTGAAACACCGCAAGAAACTATTGTAAAGAACAATAGTAACACAAAGAAAAACCTATTCGAATAAACTATTTTTAACATTAGGCTTGGAGTTGACCAAATTTTCTGTTGGTCCTATTGATTATTTTGGTTTCCTTATAATCCACCCATTTTTGACCAAAGGTCTTCCGCATTAAATTCTCAAAATTTCGCATAAAGAAGACATTGTACAAGGTGTTCAACAACTTTTTGGGTTTGGTGGGAAGAGCCCTTAAGGTAATTGAAAAGCCTCCTTCCAAATATTTTATAAAGTGCCAGTATCCACTTGGCATGTACAGGGCATCACCGTGTTTCAGATGCACTTGGATTCCCCTTAATTTACGCAATGCTGGATATTTTTCAAAATCGGATTTGCCCATATTTATTCGCTCCAGATTATGCACGGAAAACGGTACACGATATAAATATTTGGACTGTTCAGGGCTGAAGAGCATTATGCTCTTGGTGCCATGAAAATGTATGTGCAGCAGATCGGCCAAATCCATATCATAATGCGTAAGAACTTTTGAACCCTCTCCGCCAAAAAAGAGTACCGGGAGTTTTTTAAAGAACTTTAACCCAATATCAGGATATTCAAAGTCCTTGATCAGTTCTGGCATACGTTCCAAAATATTATAGAAAAATACACGCAGATTTGTGGGTTTTGTCTTTATTAACTCAAGATAATCGTACAACTTCATTTCTGTGGCAGGAGCTGCGGAATTTTGCCTTCCTTTAGTGGGTTTGCTGTCATAAAGAGGCACAATTTGGTCTCCGGCACGGTCCTGGATATAATCTAGATTCCACTTGCTATAGGCTGGCCAGTTTTTGGCCATGCCTTTGATTAATACAGGCCGTTGAGGTTTATAATAGTTCTCTATGAACTCGGCTTTTGAAATGTACTGCACGCAGGTAATAGGTATGGCACCAAAATCTTCCATTATTCAGGTATTTTTATGGTCTCAACCTTTTTGTTGGCGTCAATAATTTTGTTCAAGAGGTACTCTTTCCCCAAAATTTCGGAACAGGTAAGCACACCACTTATGGTGACCCCTAAAATACCATGCATATTCAAACTTTGCCCTGTAAAAAAGAGATTGCTGATTTTTGTTCTAGGTGAAATAATTGATTTTAAGGGATAGTCCACGTCTTTTACATAGCCGTACATGGATCCCTTATTGCACCCAATATAATCCCTATAAGAAAGTGGAGTCGAGGTATGGATCGAAAGGATACAATCCCTGATATTCGGGAATTTTTTTTCTAGCTCTTTAATGAATATTTCGGTTTTTGCTTTTTTGAACTCTTCATAAGTTTCTCCACGGTCATTCTTATTTGCAGCGGTATTAAAGGTGTTTTCCCAAGGTAATACATCTTCATATCGCATATAGGCGATTGCCGTTAGCTGATCGGCCCATCCGTCCATATTCTTTTTCACGCCCATAGATATCATATAGTTCTTGGGCCAATTTTGTTCGGTATATTCATGCCCGCTCCAAACGCAATTCTGATTTTTGAAATGGTAATGGTTATTGTTAAGATATTTAAAAGTCCCGTGCTTTAAAACTATGTGCAGGCTAAAGGCAGAAATAGTACTTTCAATCTGTTTGACCCTGTTCGTAAACGATTTCCTGAACTTATCCAAGCCGATTAATTTTAGGGTAAGTTTGGGCTCAATGTTTGAAATGAAAAGTTTACCCTTGATTTCCTTTCCGTTTTTGGTAAATACAGAGGTTATTTTTTTGTCCGCATAGCCAAACTTTATAACTTCCTGATGTTTATAGGCCACCCCCCCATTCTCTTTAAGTTTTCGCACAAGTAATTTTGAGATTTGACTTCCTCCATTAACACAGCGATAAGCACTTTCTATATATGAGTTGACCGATAAGGCATGTACATAAAAGGGAGTTTTGTCTGCTTCGCCTGCATACAACAGATTAGATCCCGCGAGTACAGCTTGCAACTTTTTGTCAGAGGTAAATGAGTTTATACATTTTCTTGCCGGTAATTGAAATAGTTCATCATCATCGTAATGGGTTTTACCGAATTTTAAATTGTATAAAGGGAACTTATTACAGAATTCCCTGAGTTTGGCACTGTACTTTTTAATGCCTTCTTCCTCTTCTGGAAATTGTGAAATGAGCGAATCCTCAAAATTTTGATATCCTTGGGCGTGCTTATAAGCTATAGGATCATCATCGAAAGTGATGATATCGAAACCGTCTTTATTCAACTGTTTTAAAACAAGACCGTCGTAGATTTCTAAATATTTAAAATATTGATATAAGTTTTGGCCTTTTGAAAGTCCGCCTATATAATGAACTCCGGTATCAAAAATGGCTTTATCGCGCACAAAAGTTTGTAGATTACCGCCATACTGGTTGTTTTTTTCCAAAACACAGACGCTACGCCCCTCTTTGGCAAGGATATTTGCTGTGACCAGTCCTCCAAGGCCACTACCAATTACCACTACATCATAATTAATGTTCATTGTGCTTGGGAGTCCATTCTGGTTAGTACGATAAATGTATCATTTTGCCGATTTATATTGAAACCCTTATCAAGTATATTTTGAATCGGTTGGTTTGTAACGACCTTTAACAATATTAAGATAGTAATTTCATCTTTTAGTTGACCCAACAGGGTTGTAAAATTGATTGAATCCAAATTGAAAATAAGAACGTTTGCCTTATATGAGACAGCTTCTTCAATACGCTGAGCCACCCTTATTTTTTTGTATTTGTGGACAATGAAACTATTTTTAAAGCTATCACGAAAGCTTTGGGATTCAATAAAGGTGATGATTTGGCGGTCAGTGGAATCTAGTGCCAATAGAAAATCCAATTGGCCAAAATCCTTGGAAAGATGTATAATGCTTTGCTTTTTACCTATAAGGTCCAATAGGTTTTTATATGTTTCTTTATTTTTGTTAAGATCCTTTTTGACGGCTTTAAAAAGGGTATCACCTTTATAACGAAAGTCTTCCAGTACAATATTATGGAAATAGGTTGTAGGTTCTATTTGATTTCTTAGCTTTTGAAATTCCGTTTTAAAATGGGAACTTATATTTCTGGTGCGTTGCCTGTATCCTTTGCCAAAAGTAGGATCATCAAAAGGTATTCTGTCTAAAACTTCAAGGGTAATACTCCCATCTTTTATAATGAAGCTACCCTTTGGGAGCACTTCGGAGTTTCCGTGAATTAAAACCGGAAGTATATCCAATCCCAGTTGTTCGGCCAAGTAAAAAGCACCCTTGTGAAAACGTCTGATTTTATTTGTGCCAGAACGTGTTCCCTCAGGAAAGGCAACTAGTGAGAAACCCTGTGCGACTTTTTCTTTCAGATATTCACCTCCATTTTCCAAGCCGCCTGAAACTGGATATGCACCAGCAAGTTTAGCGGCGTTGCCAAAGATAGGCGAATTGTAGACCCAATCATTGACCAGATAAACTATCTTGGGGTGCAACATACCAATGGAGATAATATCAAGGAACGACGTGTGGTTGGCAATGATCATAGCGGATTTTTCAAAATCTTCCTTTCCTTTATTGCGTATTGTCTTCCTTACAAAAGGGTTGGTGTACAACACTGATTTCATAAGCTTGGAAACCATTTTATGAAAACCAAGGTGCACTTTGCCAATGCTATTAGGCTCAAGTTTCATTACGACGGTGGCGTAAAGCGAAAACAATAATCCACCCAAACCAAAATACCCGAAAGACAACAAGGAATGAATAAGATAGCGGAGTTTTATGGGTCTTTTGGTCCTGCTCCCCACAAAAAGCCTGAATAGAAGAGGCTGAATGGTAAAAGCAACAAGCATGGCCGATAAAATACCTATCAACGATACCAAAGAAATGGTATACAGCGCCGGGTGTTTGGCAAAGATTAATACCCCAATTCCTAAAATAGTGGTAATGACCGATAGGATTATCGAGGTCTTATGTGTGCTAAGGTTCTTTTTGCCCGTGCGGTATTCAGTGAGTAGTCCATGGGTGACAAAAATGCCATAATCAATGCCCAACCCAAAGATAAATGTAGAGATTATAATATTGAATATGTTGAATTCCAAATTCAGAAGTCCCATAATACCAATAGTTAAAAACCAAGTAAGGAAAATCGGGATACTAGTAATCAATGTTAAGGATAAGCTTCTGAAGAAGAGTAGCAATAAGAGCACGACCACTAGAATAGAATACCCAATTAGCCGATTAAAATCAATTTTAAGGTTACCTAAAAATGTTTCGTTCAGACTTTGCCGGTCAATCACAACCACGTTGTCGTTTGCTACAAAGGCATTTTTTAGTTGATCAATGTGGTCATCGTCAACTTTTAGTAGCGATGTTGCAGTTGTGAATCCGTTTTTGGTGGTGATGTAATCATCAACAGAAAAAGTATTTATGGCATTGTAACTTGGGAGTTCGAGTGGTTTGAACTGGGTATTTAAAAAGGAATGGAATTGATCAAAACTATTGGGTTTAAATCCAAGTTCATTACCACTTTCGATTATATTATCATTAGTTTCTCGAACGGTTTTGGCAGTCCAAAATTTGTTCCACAACCCAATTTTTTCTTGTTGTGTTTTTTGGGAATGTACCAGCGCACCTATTGAACTGAATTCTATGATTTCACCATCACTTTTAAGTTGGGCCAAAACTGAATAGAGGCTCTCATTGGTTCGGAGTACTTCTTCTAAGTTACCATAGGTGGCCAAATAAATAGACTTAGAGTTGATCTGGGTCAGGGCATCCAATCGCTGTCTGGCATCAACAAGTTCCTGAGGCTCATAGTTCAATTTCGAAATATCTTTATTGAAAAGAACTTTGTTATAGGTGAAAACGCTTATAAAAAGTAACAATGCCAACAGCCCTATTCCCCATTTACTTTTATGGAAGTCATAATCCGCTATGCGATCCAATACTGTATTATCTGCTTCTTTTTTGATTGTTTTTGTGTACACTTGTGGAATAAAAAGCAGTGCAAAGACTGAAGCTCCCATGACACTGGCCGCCGCAAAAATCCCTAAATCCTGAAGGGCCTGGGATTGCAAAAAAAGCAAGCATAAAAAGGCCGATGCAGTGGTCAAGCTACTCATCAAAATTGATGGCGCCACATCTTTGTACAGGGTTTTTATGCCGTTGCCATTTCGAATATGTGTAAGTATGTGTAGGGAATAATCCAAGGTTACACCTAATAAAACAGAACCTATTCCCAAAGAAATTGCCGATATCTTGGTTCTGATTAAGTAGAGTAGGGCGATGGAAAGGACAGCCCCGAACAAGGTCGGTAAAAACAAAATAATGGGGAGCGTCAGTTTTTTATAAAAGAAAACCAGAATGATAATCAATAGTGTTAAGGCAATACCTACCGTAAACTGTATGTCTTTTTTAATCTGCTGGGCATTGGCCACGGCGACCATGGTGGCTCCGAAATATTCACCCTGCACTCGAGTTTCAAAGACTTGATTAAGCCCCTTTTGAACTCTATATAGGGTTTCTACGAACTTTTCATTCCCTGCGGTTTCATTAGTGGCGTATTGCGGAGTAATAAAGAGTACGACGTTTTGTTCGTCCTTACTCAATAAAAATCCATTTTTCAATTTAAAACTATCACCCACGCCTAATTGTTGGAATTTTTTCAATGCGATTATCGATAGCCCCAAGGGATCTTTTAATATTGTTTTTTTTGTAATAATCCCGGAGGGCGAGATCAGGGTTTTATAGTTTTGATAAGTAATAGCGGCAATACTGTCTTTTTGAATTTTATTTTCGATGAGTTCATAATCAGATGCATCTAAAAAAAGAGGGAGGTTCTCATAAACAAAATTCATCGTTTTTAGAACATCATCATCGGTCACTTTTCCTTGAATATTTTTAAAATACTTTTTTGAAGTCGCATTTAGACTGTCTAATAATTGTGAGGCATATTGCGTTAGATCATCTGAAGAGCCGTTATTTCCGCGCTGAATGTTCACCACAATTTTATCGGTAAAATTTACGGTTTCAAGTACTTTTTGAAAATCCTTGTTTTTGCCATGTACAGGAATAAGTTTGGTAATATCCTCTTCAAACTGAATTTTTAAAACGACAAATGCAGATCCCAAAAACACAAGCAGCAGTAGAACGGCACTTTGCCACCTCCTTTTGGAAATGAATTGATAAATAGTAAGGAAAACGCTACCCATTATCGACGGCTATTTTTTTTCTATCAAAAACTGTTAGAAATATATAGGCCAAAAACCCAAAGACCAATGCCGAAACTGTTGACAATGTCAGGCTACCAATGATATACGTCTTAAGATGCTTTAGAACTTCGAAGTTTTCGGTCATTTCCTCCATACTATAGGAGTATTCCACTCCATGAACAAATTGCCCAACTTTGGAACTTGCGTAAAGCACGAACGGAATAAAGGGAGGTAGACTAATATTGGAAAATGCGAAAGCGATTATCTTGTTCAGTTTAAAAAGAATGGCAAGAAAAATAACAATGACCGTGTGGAATCCCCATAGGGGACACAGCCCTATAAACACGCCCAAAGCAATGGAAAGAGCCTTTTTTTTGGGGGAATCGTCATTATGCAAAAAGTCCTCGTAGAGAAAACGTTTAAATCCTTTTTTTTTAAGTCTTCTGAATAAATCACGGGGTTTGATATAAAAAAGGGTAACCAGTACCAGCCAAGTATTTAAGATACTTATCCTAGTAAAATCTACAAAGGGCCTAAAGTGGGAGACTCTTTCAGATTCATCATAAAGTACTTTTACCGGGATATTCTTGACATTGGTACCACTCCAAGCTGCCTTTACAATAACCTCGATCTCAAATTCGAACTTTGAGGTATAAAAGTTGAGATGATTTAGATTTTCCAAGGGATAAAGCCGATATCCGCATTGGGTGTCGTTCAACCATTTACCGGTTTCGAACCAGAACCAAAAATTCGAGAATTTATTGCCAAAGCTACTTTTTTTCGGAACGTCGGAATGCCCCATGTTCCTAGCGCCTATAAACAGTACATTTTTGGTTTTTTCTATTTCAAGGGCGTTAATAAAAACAGGAATATCATCGGGAAAATGCTGCCCATCAGAATCTATGGTAATGGCAAATGTGAAGCCCAGTTCCATAGCTTTTTTAAATCCATTTCTGAGGGCAATACCCTTGCCTTTGTTTTTTTCAAAGTGCAGTACTTCAATCTGTTGATAGGATTTCAGGATTTCAGAAGTACTATCCGTAGATCCGTCATTGACAACAATTATATTTTGGGTGTAGGCCAGCACCCCATCCAAAACTCTAGGTAATGTTTTGTGATTATCGTAGGTAGGGATAATTACACAACATTTAAGTTGTGCCATTGATTCTTTTATTGAAGAAGGAGCGATTGACACTTGCGGTTTATATTAAAAGAACTTTTTTATGAAAGGAACTTTACTATATGGCAAATATAAAGCAATGGGAATCCTAAAACAATTGCTTTTCGCTTCTGTCAAAAAGTGAAGATTGTAATACGTAATTCTTGACCATATTCTGAACTTCTTTCAAGGTAATTGAACTGTAATGGTCTAAAATAAATCGTTTGTCTTCTTCAATATTTGCCCTATATTTAAGAAACTTGGGTGAATTTTCCTGAACACTTAATCTCAGACATCTTATTTCAATATTATTAGGATCTTTAATCAAAGCATATTCCAGAAATTCAACACCTACTTTGAAGAATTCTTTTTTCTCCTTTGCCTTGGTGGTATATTTTGCCATTAATGTAGAGACGGCCCCTTTGTAGGCGATAAAGATTTCTTTTTCTTTATTCGTTACAAACAAAAGGTCATCAAACAATTTTTTGGTAATCTCCTCATTATTGGCGGCTAGAGGAAAGGTTTCCCTAATCTGTGTAAGCTCTATGGAAGACCCGATGAATAGCGTAAATACAAGTATCGAAGTTATTGCCTTCATTTATCTGATAATTTTAAAAGTAGCATTCAATTTTAATGCCAGAGTACCATTGAACATAGTGGTATTCTTTACCTTGATTACATCTTCCATTTGGTTAATGACCAAATTAAATCGAAGGGCATCGTTTATCTCAGGATTAATGACAGCCATGAACTTAATGTTGGATGATATGCTCAAAAACAATTCTTTCCCTACTGCTTGTTCAGTTAGTTCTTTGATTATCTGAATCATGCAAACTCCCGGCATTACAGGGTTACCAGGAAAATGACCCTTAAAAATTTCGTGCTCCTTATGTAATTTAATGTTAGCAACAAAAACATCCTCATTTTGGTCTAAATCGAGTAAAGTATATAGTCCTTTTATTAGCATATCCTTTATAATTGAAATTTGTATGCGATACCAATTTGAAACACATTGTTCAATGTTGTACTGTCATAATAGTCATCAGAAAAGAAAAATTCATCGAACAAATCAATATTTAATAGACCTTGTTTATATCTAACTTCAAGAATTAAACCAAAATCAAATTCAAAGCCAATACCCATTAAAATCGAAAGATCAAATGGGGTCACTTCAGAATCGTTGTTTTCATTTATAAGATTGATAAAGTTGTTGTCAAAATCAAAATCAAGACTTGGTCCTAGAATAAGATGAAGTCCCTGATTTGGCACAATAAAAAATTTGCTTGGTACTCCTATTGATATATAGTCTATGATAAGATCGTCCGAATTCAAGGAAGTGGATTTACCTCCTTGTCGGGAATAACTGATCTCTGGTTGTAGGGCATAAAAATCTGTAATCCGAATATCTGCAAATACAGCGGCATTAGGGCCTAATTTTCCATCAAGGCTCGTGTTGGATATGTTAGAATGATTGAATCCCAAACGCAGCCCTGGCCGAACTTTTACCTGTGCGAATAGATGGCCTGAAAACAGAATCAATGCAAGGAAAATAAATAGTCTTTTCATCTGGTGTTCTTAAATAGCGGTCAAATTAATCTTAAGCGGAATCTTATTATGTAAAATCTGAATTTGCCCTACAATGTTATCATTTATTTCTGAGAAAATAAATTCTACCTTTTCTTTTCCGCCTTTAACCTTTATAATCTTATTTAGTTGCTGATCTTTATTAAAGTAATAGTGTGTTTCTTCGTCTAGTCTTGTTTCCCAAATGGTATCCCTTTTTTTGGTATATCCCATAAAAGCAGTCGATTTCTCCCGTACCAAGACTTTCAAATCCTTTTTAAGGATTTTGATCAGTATTCTTTTGTTCATCTCTGGGATAATGCGGTTTGTCCTAAAACTTTGGCGGTTCAAAGTGAAATCAAAGATCTTGTTTCCCATTTCTGTGGTTAATACTATCCTATGATGGCCTGGGCCTAATTTTTTCACGATGAAGATGCCTCCAAACGATTTGTCAAATGCTTCGATTTTGGCCTTGTATATATAGTCCTTGGTCTTATCGGAAAAGTAGGGATTATTAACGTATTCAATTGATTTTCCCAATTCCTGAAAATCATTCTTCCTGGGATATGAACCACATGAAACCAGTAAGAAAGTTAAACTAATGAGCAAATACCGCATCTGAAAGGGGTTGATTCAAAGTTCTATTGCGAAAAATAATCTGAGTGTAATCCCCGGTAGGTTCGATGATTTTAACTTCTTGTACACTAGCTTTCGACCTATCAAAAAACAATTCAAACGATGCAATGTAATCAGCAATTTTTTGGTCTTTGGGTACAAAAACCACTTTATTGAGCGACTCTGTTTTTAAATAGGTCGTAACAAAATCAACATCATTGAACATATCACCTTTTACACTGGCAATTATAAGTTCGTTGAGTTTTTTGAACAATTTGCTATTTCCTAGATCTACATTGCTTTTGGAGCCATCATCGTTGATGTAAAGCTTATCCTTATTAAAAACAACACTATAGTTATAGGGCTTCGTATAATGCCATTTTACCATATCAGGAGCCTTGAAGGCCATATTCCCTGAAGTTTCAATAAGGTTGGATAAAAAGTCTAAATATTTATATTGGGTAAAATCACTCTGTATGGTTTTTGTTGAAAGTGAAGTAGCACTAACCTTGTTCTTAAATGCCGTAATTTCCGAAGTGGTCATTGCTTTTTCCTGCCCATGTAGTGCAAAAAAAACGAATACTGATACTATGACAAAAAGATTACGCATAGGCATCAAACTTAAACAATTGATCAACAGTAACCGATTGTAAATTGTTTGTTTGCAAAAACAACAATAACTGTTCCAAAACAGCGATAGTTTTGACACTGGTATCATGGAGAAGAATTATATCTCCCTTGGAAATGTTTTTTGTTATTCTTTTTAAAACGGATGCTTCAGAACGCTTAGTAGTGTCCAAAGAGCGAATGCTCCACCCGATAGTTTGCATTCCTGTGACTTTTACGGCTCTTTTGATATTTGGATTGGTTACTCCAAAAGCGGGGCGGTAGAGATTCATTTTTCTTTTGGTGATTTTATTTGCCACTGCGTTCGTTTGCTGTAATTCTTCAATTACCTGATCTGTACTTAAAAACCCAAAATTATTGTTATGAGAGAACGTATGGTTACCTATGGTATGCCCTTGGGCGATAATTTCTTCAATCAAATTTGGATTTTTTTCAATGTTCTGGCCAATACAGAAAAAAGTGGCTTTGGCATGATACTTTGACAAAAGTCGAAGGGCTTTTGGTGTAAATTCTGGATGTGGACCATCATCAAAGGTAATAGCTACCTCATTATTTTTTATTTCTGGATTGGAATGAAGGGAATATAAATGATAATTCCACCTCATATGGAAAGAGCCAATAATGGTTAAAACCAACCAAATCAATGGAGGCGAAAGATATAACCACCATGGTATGCTGAAAAAATAATCTATCCATAAAAAATCAAAAAGAGCAGCAATTGCTAAGATGGATATGGTGTTAAATCTCAACATTTTTGAAGCAAAGTGAAGCTATGGTTCTCTCCTCTATACTGATTATACAATAAAATTTTGTTAAGTGCTGACGGTTTTATATCGTTTAATTTTACGATGTCGGGAATCTTTTGGGTGTTCAATATTTTGGCTCCCAGCCACATCCCAAAAGAAGATGCGGTATTAAACTCACCACAAAGGTGCTTGTAATACACTTGTTGGGTATCCTTAAAAAGGCCTTTTCTTAACGGATTGTAAAAGGTATCATATTCTATGTCACCATTGTTTCCCAATATCAAAGCATCAACGTCTGTGTTACAAAGTCCATTTTCTTTCAAAAAAGCTCTTGCGGTCTCTTGTAAGTTCTCCTTGGGCAATGTATTATAAATGCTTACCGCTAATAATTCTGCATAACCATTATCCAGCTTTTCGTTGGAAAGGACAAAAAAGTTAGCACCTTCACCAAAAACGGCTCCAGTTGTTTTAGAGTCTAAAAGGGAGGCAGTTTTCACCTTTTCTTCTTTAATATGATTAATTAGCCGGTGAACCTTAATGGTATGCGCGCCAGATTCGTCAATACCGCCAACTAAAATGTGGGTAGCCTCTTTGTTTTCCAATTGAAGTTTTGCATCCAATAGGGCAGATTCAAAAGATACGCTTGAGTGTACGTATGTGAAATTATATCCCTTGCATTGAAGGCTAAGCGCAATTTGCCCTCCCACAGTGTTGTGTGTTGATTGTATAAATGAGGTAGGAGTTAGGTATTGCTCATCATTGTCCAAAATTGTGCTGACAAATTTCTCCGAGTCTTGTACACAACCCATTCCTGTTCCAGTAATTATAGCGTCAACATTTTCCAATCCTGCTTCGTTCAATGCTATTTTGGAGGCCGTAACACCCATTTTTATTCCTTTCGCCATTCTCCGTGCTGCAACCGGTGGAATAAAGTCCCTGTAATTAGGGTCAATGACCGTAATTACATTGTCATTGTAGGTTGTGATCTCATCTAAAAACTCTGAGTTGTCAAAAGTTTTTTGTGATGAAATTGAGCCAACGCTATTTATAAAAACGGCCATTATCTATTGTTCTTTAGAAAAAATAAGCGTGGAACAATTTCCACCAAAACCCAAAGAATTGGAAAGAACAGTATGCAATTCTTTATCCTTTAGTTTCGTCTGTGGTTTAATTTGGAACTCTTTCATTTGGGTTGTGAAATTCAGATTGGGGTATATTATATTGTTCTGGAGGGCAAGAATTGAATAAACGGCTTCAATACCGCCTGCAGCGGCCAAGGTATGTCCTGTATAAGCCTTAGTAGAACTAAAATCAGGAACGGCCTCTCCAAAGACGCGAATAATCGCCCTTCCTTCAGATAGGTCATTATTCCCAGTTGCGGTTCCGTGGGCATTGATATAGTCAATATCCTTGCACTCCATTCCAGCTATGTTCAAAGCTTTCTGCATAGATAGAGCGGCACCATCACCATTTTCTGATGATGCGGTCTGGTGATGCGCATCATTGGCATTCCCATAACCTTTGAGGTAGGCCAATACCATTTTGTTTTCGGCCGCTACTAGAGCATCGGATTCTAAAACAAGAAAGGCGGCCCCCTCACCTAAATTCAGTCCTTTTCTGTTTTCATCGAACGGGGTACTATAGGTATCCGATAAGATCATCAAGGTTTTGAAACCATTGATAGTGAATTTTGACAAACAGTCTGACCCACCTACAATTACCCTATCCAACTGACCGGATTTTATAAGCCTTGCCCCGAACATAATAGCATTTGCAGCTGAGGAACAGGCGGTACTAATAGTCGTGACCAAACTTTTTTCTAGACCCAATTGTTCTGCAATCTTTTGGGCAGAATCACCAGCATGGTGTCCAGCTATATATTTTCGATGTGATTCATTTTCGAGGTAGTCATAATAATACTTTTCCGTCCTATCCATACCTCCAACACTAGTGGAAGATATTAAACCAGTTTTATAGGCATTTATTTTCGTGATATTGGCATTTGCAACCGCTTGTTTTGCAGCATATACACCCAATAAAGCAGTTCTGGAGTAATTATTGTCCGGGGGTAATCCCAATAAAACTTCCAATTCCTTATTTGTATAAACTATTTCACCCACCATAATGGCATCTTTATGCATGGTGTCTATCTTAGAAATTCTTGAGATTCCTTTATTACCTTGAATAAGTGAGGCATGGTTTTCTTGAACATTGTTACCAATGGAAGAAATTATACCCATACCAGTAATGGCGATGCCTTTGCTCATTTTGTACTGTTGCTTACGTTACTTTTAAAAGTACAAATAGTCTGGATAATTTAAATGGATAAAAGGTTATTTGGTTTTATGCTCGGCAATGTAGTTTGCCATGGTCTCAATGGATTCGAATACTTTTTTACCCTCTTTTGGGTCTGATAGCTTAATTCCGTAATCTTTATCTAACATTACGATAAGCTCTAAAGCATCAATGGAATCCAATCCCAAGCCGTCTCCAAAAAGGGAATCGGTATCGGCAATTTCATCTATGGCGACATCCTCTAGGTTCAGTTGCTCAATGATCTTCTCTTTTAATTCTAGTTTTAAATCTCCCATGTGTCTTATATAATCTATTAATCTCTTTAATGCTGTGAATAGTTGCCCCTTCCTTTGCTACAAGATATAAAAAGGCTTCGTATTGGTTATTATCAAATTCCACCCAACCACAAAGCACCTTCTTTGCCTTATCGGAATGCAATAGGTTGTTGCTATAATCCAATAAATGGCTTGGGTTAAAGTCGTCAAAGATAAAAAAACTATTCTCGGAATAAAGTTTATGTCTGATACTAATTTCTCCTATACAGATATTGGGCAGGGTATACACAAATACAGCCGGACTTGGAAAGTAATTTTCTTGATTTTGTATGGATGTTTGGTGCTTTCTGTCTGTATCAAGGCTTGAGGCTCTATTAGACAATACTATGGCGATGTTTTCCTCTTTTTCAGGGAATGTCCTTTGATGATTCAATAGCACATCCGCTGCCAAAAAGGCCAGCTTGCTCAACCTATCCATCTTAAAAAACTTAGGGTAATCGATTTCAAAGTTTTTATAGGCGGATTTTATAAAGGTCGAAAAAGCAACATTTTTATTTTCGTAGATTTCTGTTCCATTCAAGAAAACACAATTATTTCTTATATGGGAGTAGCTTTGTATGTATAATTTTTTTTCCAATGGCAATCAACTTTTTTTGCAGACCAACAACGTATGGTATTCTCCCACAGCAATATCTTCCTTGATTGTTAATCCGGCTTTTTCTGCCAAATTGATTATGATCTCTGCTTTATACATTTTACTATTGCCATTGGCAAGTACTGTGAAATATAGAGATGTCGCTTCTAGGATAAACTTGGCATTATCGAACTTTTGCCTGTCGGTAAAAGTTTCCATAATGAGAAGTTCGGTCTCAAGATCCATCGACTTCACGCAAGTTTTTAGAATTTTTAAGATCTCGTCTTCTGAAAAGCAATCTAAAAATTGACACATCCATATGGTATTGGCACCTTTGGGAATTTGAGTGTTTTCTGATAGCCAATTGATTTCCTGCCCAGAGATCCTGCTTTCCAGACCCACACTTTTTACATTGGAAAGGGCTTTGTTCAATTGTCCTGGCAGATCAAATATTTTCACTTTGACACTATTGTCGTAATTGCAACAATGTATCGCGAACTTCCCAGTGTTTCCGCCAATATCAAAAAGCACTTTTGGGTTGTTGTTGAACACTATTTTCAAGGCATCGCTAAATATATCGTCGGAATAATGATGATCGAATTCGAACCACGATTTTTGAATTTCGGGGGTCAGCTGCGACAGACCCTCGTATATGGTATTCCAATTGCCAAATTCAACCAGACCTGCTGGTTTACCTGTTTTAATGGATTCATACAAATGAAATAATCCTTTATAGCAAACATCGTTCGTAAAATTAATATTGACGCCCGTTGTCTTATTGTTGTTTAAAAAATAACCGATTTTGGTCAGCTCATACCACCCTTGGGAATTTTTGCGGACAATATCTGAACTTTCGGCTATTTCCAATAATACCCCAAGACCATATTCGCTGATTGACAATCCTTTTGAAATATCTGAAATGGTCACTCCTCCATCAGAATGGTTGTCGAATATAAAATCGAATACACCTAGTTTTCTTAGTGAGATCGTAGTTTGAAATACAAAAGGGGCAAAAGCAATTTTTTGGGCCTCTTGTAGTGCGTCGATGGCTTTCATTGTTTTTTTGGCATTATTTCAATTGTTGAATACGAACCGTAATCTACGGTTTGAACGGCTTCTATCTCAATAGTTTGGGACAGTGCCGGGTTTCTTTATTTTCTGTTTTGTTTTTTTTAAAACTATCGCGGTATTGCAACCCCCGAAACCCGATGCTGTTTTTAGAAAGATATCAAGCTGTTTTTTCGTGGTTTTTTCAATGACATTGATAGGTTTTGAAACACCGAGTTCCTGAAATCCTTTTGAGGCAAATAAGGTGTTTTGGTGTAGGGAATGCATCCCAACAATGGTTTCTAACAAACCGGAGGCCCCCAAAGAATGACCTAAATACCCTTTAAGGCTATTTATTGGAATTTTGGTCATACCCAATCTATTAAAAGCAATGGCCTCCATTTCATCGTTGAACGAAGTTGCGGTACCATGTGCCGATATATAATTGATTTGGTCGGCTTTCAGGCGGGCTTGTATTAGGGCAGACCGTACGCTTCTGAATAGTCCTTCCCCTGTGCGGGAAGGTCCCGAAATATGATTGGCGTCGTTGCAGGAAGCTTCTCCCAAAACCGTAACAGCTTCCTCTGTTAAATAATTTTCGTTTATGGTGACCAATATGCTTGCTGCGACTTCACCAATATTAATGCCCGATCGTGTTTTACAAAAGGGTCTGCATGGTTCTTTGCTCAAAGCTTGAAAAGAATTGAATCCGGAAAGAACAAATTTCGTTAACAGATCTCCGCTTACCACAAAAACATGATCAAATCTTCCCTGTTCGATGAACCGTTTGGCCACGGCAACCGCCAAAACCCCAGAAACACATGCATTAGACAAGACTATAGGTTCCGTTTTAAACCCTAAAAAAACTTTTATGACGCTTCCCATTTCACTTAAATATGCTCTTTTCTTTGGAAAAGGACTATTATCTTCAAGGACATCAATATTCCCTTTGGTCGTTGAGATGATCAGGCCGACTCTATCGGTAAGATTTATTTGGGAGGCTTTGATTACTTTTTGCAATGAGACTAACATCATTTTTTCAAGACGGGTGTAATTGCCCTTAGGATATAGCGCTTCAAATTCATTTTGAAGTTTTTCATAATCGACCATAGAAGCATAGAAGGGTTCAGGTAAAAGCTGGTGATCATTGATTAATCGAATTCCAGAAACTTCATTTCTAATATTTTGAACGGCAATCTCACTATCAAAACCGAAAGAAGATACAATGTTATTGTATGATAGGTAGACCTTACTCATTTATTAAACCTACTTTTTTTTTCCAATCCATAAAAAATTGGGGAATCGTCAAGGAAAGTTCACCACCTAGCTCAAGAAAAACCTGAACGGTTTCTCCCTTACAGACCAATTCACCTTTTGGGTTAAAGATTTCATACTCAAAAATCATTTTCGCAGCTGGAGAATCTTTATAAATGGTCTTTATAGTAGCTACATCCCCGTACCGTAAGGGAAGTTTGTGTTCACTACTTGATTTTACTATTGGGCTCGAGAAATTATGTTTTTTTTGGTCTAAATATGACACGCCATGATGACGGCCAAAAGCCTCCCGACCATCCTCGAAATATTGGATATAATTGCCATGCCACACGATTCCAAGTGGATCTGTTTCAACAAAGCGCACACGTATCTCACTGGTATGGCTAATCTCTTTGTGGTCTTTATACCGCATTTTTCCTTTCATAATATACAATTGAGATTATGGTAGTTAGGGCGAAAAATAAAAATAAAAGGGTAATTTCCAGAACAATTTCCCTAAATCCGCCATTTCGTAAAAATACGTCATAGAAGGCATTTAGGCCCCAATTCATTGGCGAAATGTTAGAAAGTAACTGCATAAACTTCGGCATTACAAATACAGGGACCCAAACCCCTCCCAAAGCAGCTAAAATAACCACCAAAGTGGCTCCTAAAGGAGCAGATTGTTCCTGGGTCTTAGCTATAGTGCCCAATAATAATCCTAATCCTATGGCTGCCAGGCCAGCAAAGAATGCGACAACAAAGAGCATTGGAAGTTTATTGGAAATCTCCAGTTTTGGAAGACCAAGAATAGGTAGTAAGTACACGCCGACGAAAAGCATAAGAGCAAATTGAACAATGCAAACACATAAATAAACCAAGGTCTTGCCACCTAAAACAGTGGAGTATGAAATGGGATTTGTACGCAAACGAACGAAAGTGCCTTGATTTTTTTCCTTCACCATATTTATGGATAGCGGAATATTGATGAAGAAGATTGCAAACAATGTCCATGCAGGAACATTGTGCTGTGTAGAGTTGGGCAAAATGTCTTCACTGGTATTATTTTGATTAACCTCTTTAAATGTGATAAAACTTTCGGTATCAAAAATAGCCTCTGATTCATCTTCGGTCAATTGCTGTTGAAACGCCTCATAAATAGATTGGATTTCAATTTGTGAAATCATTTTATCAATTCCGTTCTTTACCGAACTCTTAAAGGACATTTGAGTAGCTGGATCAAAATAAAGTCTTACTTCTTTTTGGGCAATCACATTTTTTAATACTGGATCAATTGCTTCATCTAAACCGAATTTTGATAAAATCCCCTCAACATTTTCGTTTACTTTCTTTTCCAGGTCATTCGAGAGGTTTGTGGGGATTACAATAGCTAATTGATATTTACCTTTAAAAACCAATTCTTTTGCACCATTTTCTGTTTCTTCATTTATAATTTCGAATGAGTTTGTTTTGGTTAAACCATTTCGTATACTTTTTGAAACCTTGCCTTTATCATTATCTACCAAAAGCACTGGGATTTTGGTTTCCGTTATGGTTTTGAAAGTATTATCCTGGATCAATGTAATGGTGATGAGAAGTAGTAGGGGCATAATAAAGAGAATGGCGAGTCCACCAAAATCCCGTATGAGGAGCAGGAATTCTTTATATGTAGATGCCAATAGTTTATACATGGTCTCTGAGTTCTGTTCCTGTTTTGACTAAGAATACTTCCTCTAAGTTAGTGGTATTGGTATTCTGCTCAATAAGCTCTTTTGGCTTGCCCTTACAAATGAGTTGCCCTCGATCAATAATTGCGACCCTAGTGCAGAAATTTTCTGCTTCGTTCAAATGATGTGAAGTATAAATTATGGTTGTCCCAATTTCATTGAGCTGTTTCAGTCGTTTAATAATTGCATTTTTGGATTGCACATCAACACCCACGGTTGGTTCATCTAGAAATAAAACTTTGGGCTCATGTAAAATACTCGCAATAAGATTAATTCTTCGCTTCATACCCCCTGAAAAACTTTCTATTTTTTTATTGGCGAAATCCGACAAGCCTAAATTCTCCATGTGCTCATCAATATTCTCTTTTAAGCGAGCTCCTTTAAGACCATAGGTGCTTCCAAAATAACGCAGATTTTCAAAAGCAGTCAAAGTATGGTATAGGGCATATTCCTGGGGTACTATTCCAATGAGTTTTTTAAGTTGGTTTTTATGTTCTTTGTAATTAAGCCCGTTAATGGTAAAAGATCCCGAAGTTGGCTTGATCAAAGAGCTTAACATAGAAATCAATGTAGTTTTTCCTGCCCCGTTGGGGCCCAATAAACCAAAAATTTCCCCATCATCAATGGCCAAATCCACTTTGGACACTGAATAGAAATCGGTACCCCTATACTTTTTGGACAATTGATGGAGTTGGATCATAAGCCCTTGTGTCTTCCATTGGAAGATTTTTTATACTAATTAATAATATTAAATAGACTTTTTGAGTGCTTTAAAGAAGGATTCTTCCTTGTTAGCAATGACCAATAATTGGTCCGCCACCTTGTTATATGCATCGGTCTGGTCACTTCTTTTTTTATAAATACGCGATGCTTCTATTGCAAAATCGCGCCATTGATCACCGATTGCCGTCATTTCTTCGGAGAGTTCGGATAACTTGTCATTCTTCAAAAGTTGCCCTGCTTCCTGTAAAAATGCAGCGTAAATATATCTAAAACCACCACCGCCTGTGCCGATTTCTTCCTGCATTCGAACAATTTGTCCCAAATAATGGTTGGCCCTTTTTGGACCCAATTTTTTAGGCCATTTTCGAATGTTTTGAGCTACCCAACGTATGGCTTTTACACCAACAATAGGTAAAGGTGCTGTCATATCCCTACAGGTTCGTTTAATACCCTTAACAATGGCTTTTTCTAAATTCAGCTTTTCGGGAAAAGCAATAGGGCAGAATATATGCCCTTTAGGAGCGAAAGCCCCTTTGGCAAAACGGACTTTTTCCAGTTCACTGTCCGATAGGGTGGTCACAGCTTCCATTACGGGATCACTGATCAGATACGTATTATTTTCCTTTCCATAAACCACCAAATTATGGGCATTGAAATGAAACCGGTATTCCTCTGGGAAATAAGGAAGGTTATAAACCCCTACTTGTAGCCCCACAGGATTGTCCTTTTCAAGATATTCATCCAATCTAGCCTTAGCTACCTTAAGGTTTTTGAATTTTTCTCTTTTTATTTTTATCCCTACCCTTTTTGCGAAACGATTGAATATAAGCCCTGGCATGACCCTATAGGTAAACACCGGAGCATGGTTTACTTTTAAAAAAGGCAAGTAACTGAACAATAGGCCAGATCCAATACCAAAGACCATTGGTTCGCTCACTTCAAAACCATTGTGCCTCATGAGGTTGGATACGACCCCGTTTTCACAATGCGCAGATTGTTTATGTGTAAATTTGATTTCCATAGATCATTGATTCATATCCTGAAGTTGCTTAATGGTAATATCAAACACATCCGCATATTTTTGAAGGGTTTTTGTTTTCAATTTATTAAAGACCGATGGTTTAAAATGGCGTTTCACCCGCCATTTCCAGAAACCAACATAACTTGACAGGATCGTAAGGTCCATTTTATGAAGCTCCATGTAATATTCCACAGGGCTAGTTTCATTGTTCAACACCCGTTTTTTAGCATTCTCAACGCGTTCCTCAATTTCCTTGATCGCATTATCCAATGCAATGGTTTTAGGATTCCACCCAGTACTTAACTCGGTTATGTAATTACCGTTATCGTCAAGGGCATAGTACATATCCTTTATGTTAGCCGATTCAAGATTGCTCTTATCCTGAGGCACATCACTTTTCTTCATAATCAGACTTCATGAATTAAGAAATTCATTGTACAATCTACAATTAAATCATCATTTCTAAAAGTTGACCCTGAAATGGTGCAGACACTAAGGTCTTCAGAATCATAGCGGGAAATGAGTTTTGCTTTGGTTATTAGAATGTCATTCACTTTGGGCAGTTGATGTATTTCAACTTTTTTTATGGCACTGATATATCCTATAACCTTATTCCCTTTGCCCTCGAGGTCATCCAGGTCAAAAAAACTCTGTCCTACTATAGCAGAACAGGCTTGAGCTGCATTTTCAATAAGTCCAGTTTCTGTTAGTACATCGTCGATTATAAAAACGCAATCAGAGGATATACTAAATTCTACAACCACAGAATCGGTATTGATGGTGAGAATCGAATCAACCATTAACATAGGCTCCCTATGGGGGAGAAATTTTTTAATAGCTATGTTTGTGCGCTCTGGTTTCACCTATTTGCCAATACTGTTTTCATTTCACTAAGAGCAACTATCTCAGAATCACATTCTATTTCCGCTCTTACCAATGTTACGCCCATAATATCGTGTAAAATAATGACCGTGGTGAACAATTCTTGATTTGCACTGGGCAGTGCTTTTATTTCGACCTTTTTAATTGCACCGATATAACCTGTAGGAGCTGGTTTATTTTGCAGATAATATTGATATCCTGTATGTAGAGCAATGGTTTGCGCCATATTTTCAATGAGCCCCGGCGCATTAAAAATAGAGTTTTTTGTAAACAGATTGCCACTCTTAATACAAAACCCCGACATTATTCTATCTTCTGAATAGTATATTAATTTATCGACCATTACAAATGGTGGCTTTTGCGGTATTAGATTCAAAATAAATGACTCGTTGGTTATTGGGTTCTTAAGGAGATTCATCTAGCATACAGTTAAATACGCATATGTATATGAAAATCGTGCACTTTCAGGAACATGTAGTAATATGTTATCCCCTTTTTTCAGTTTGCCTGAAGCTAACAATTCCAATAACATAACATAGATTGATGCAGCCCCTATATTACCTATGTCTTCTAGATTCAGGAACCATTTTTCCCAGGGCATCTCAACGCCTTGTTTTTTCATTTCGTCATACAATCCTTGTTTAAAATAGTATGATGAAATATGCGGTAAATAATAATCTACATTATCAGGTCCTATATTGTGCTTTGCATAAGCCTGCTTAAGACTATCTACCCCTTTCACCAAAATATTATCTCCCAACAATCTGGTATCTTGCTTCATAGCAAATAGTGAGATTTTGCCCCATTCTTTCGATGGGAATTCGCTCCACGGTTTAAGATGCCCGTTTACTTGTTTATCTCCGCCGGCATACATGCAGGTTTCCATTTCAAAAGCGTATGAAAAACCTTGAATCCATTCAATCTTTAATGGCATCTCGCCTTTAGGTTCCCCCTCCAATAAAATAGCTCCAGCACCATCAGAAAGCATCCAACGTAAAAACTCTTTGTTAAAGGCCAAAATGGGATTGTCTTCCAATTCCTTGAGATGTTCCATCTCATTTTCAAAAATATCGGATTTCATCCAAGAAGAGGTGCGTTCTGAACCTGTGCAGACTGCGTTTGCCACTTGTCCTGTTTTGACAGATAGGAAACCATATTTTAATGCATTCATTCCAGAACAGCAAGCACCCGATGGGGAGTTGATTTCCATATTGCCATTTTTCAGAAATCCATGAACCATTGATGCATGTGATGGTAAAATCTGGTCTGGACTCGAAGTGCCGCATGACAAAAGTTCTATGTCTTTTGTTGCAAATTCAGAATCGCATAAATTCTCAATTGCCTCTGCTGTAAGTTGAGCATTATTATGGGTGACTTGACCATTGTCATCAATGGCATAATACCTGGTTTTTATTTTATTGTTACGAAGAACTACCCGCCTGGCCTTGGATGCCTTTCCGTTTATCACCCCAAGTTTCGCTTCCATCTGTTCATTGTCCACGGGCTTATTGGGCAGAAATTTAGCTATTCTCGTTATGTAAACATCTTTCATTAATTATCCTTTAAAAATACGGATGAATAATACTCTTTCTCTTTTCTTCTTTTTTGGTATGTGGGGAAATAAGTCAGCAAAAATACGATAAATACGATTGGTGCTATGACCCATATTGCAAATAACAAATAATATTTGAATAATCCGATCCATTTTAGACGTTTTGGATTTCCAGGCCCACCTTTTTTTATAATCAAGTTGGCCCATTTGGAAAAGAGTACATTGCCTCTTTTATCCGTCAGGACCAAAAAGGGATTAATGTGTACCGCGTTCATTAGTATTAGATTTTCTTGAAGTTGAGTATAGTTGTTGGTTAGCAAGGTCTCTTTTATGGGTGAACCAAATTTTGTAGCTTCCAGAATATCCTTATCAGAAACCCCTGGTTTGGGAAAAATTCCCAGAAATTTATCCTTTCTGCCGGAAAACATCCAATGGGATATTGTTATAACGCTTATATGATTAATATGTTTGTCAACTAGTGCAATATGGCCCACAAGTTTTGCATTGATGTTGTCCAATAACCTTTTCATCTTTTCCTGTGCTTGTATCCACATGTTTCTACAGGCAACTACGGTTACCACTGGAGTCTTGTCAAAAATCTTTTTTGCAAAGTCAGACTTTAAGAATGAATTTAGGGGAATAGAAGGGGTAAGGTACCATACTTGGTACCCCAAAATAACCAAATCATATTTTTTATTCAGAATTTCTGGTCGTGGAGCATGAAGTTTGGAGGGCAATTGTAAAAATGATTCTGGAAATGTGTCATAGAATTTTTCTTGTGTCCATGGAAAATCGAAATCAGTTTCAGGAGATATTTCGTAAAATGTCAAATTGATTTCTTCATCATGAAGTTTGGATGTAATATTCTTAAGGATATCCAATAACTGTCCCGTTTGCGAATAGTATACCACAAGTACTTCTTTCATTTCTCTACTTTTTGGTCCCAGAAATTGAAATAATTAAACCACTGTAGCGGGTATTTATCCAAAATCCAGGCTACGCTTTGGGTATAGCTTTCAAGTAATTCTTGCGCATCACGCTTTGTTAAGATGGCCTTTCTGGCATAAAGATGATAATGCTTTTTAGATTCTTTCATGACGTAAACGAAAAGTACCGGGACTTTTGAACGTGAACCCAGTAAAAATGGACCGGCAGGAAAAATGGCCGTTTCCCCTAAAAATTGCGTACTTAGTGTTTTCTGTCCCTCAAAATAACGATCTCCTGTGAAACAAACTAATTCACCTCTCTCCAATGCCGTATTAATTTCAAATACATGGGATAGGTCTTCCCTAACAATAATGAATTTGATCTTTGATTTTGAAGTTACTCTCTCCAAATAAGACTTAATGTGTTCATGTTCGGTGTCTGTCGTTACCAAGCTAATCTGGGATTTTGTGTCTAAATCATCAAAGAAAAATTCTGCAATTTCAAAATTGCCTACGTGGGCACTTATTAGAATGCCGCCTTCATCTTTTTTTATAAGTTCCTGTATATTTTCAACACCATCAAACTCATAGGTAAATCTATTCTGAAGACCTGAGGAAATGGCCACTTTGTCTATTATAGTCTGACCAAAGACAAAATAATTCCTGTAAACGTATAAATAGCTCTTAAGCCTGGAATATTTAAGTCTTTTATGAAAGTATTGGAATATTGCTTTTGTGCTTTTACCAGAAAAGAAACAGTAGTATAAAGCAACAAACAGAAGTAGAAAGTAAGAAGCACCTGTGCCTAAATTCTTTATGAAGAAAATAAAGATCTTATATCCTAAAACGGTACCTCTGGATTTGCCTTCCCATTCCGTTGCCATTAGTATTTATTGCGAATATTTAGCCCAATTTTCGTTCAATCAGGTCATAAAAATCTTGGAGTGTAATGATGTTTATAAAATCCTGACCTACCAATTTTACACCAAAATTACTTTCAACAGCAACAACAAGGTCAACGAAATCAAGACTATCTAATTCCAATGTTTCTTTTAAGTTTGCCTCTGGTTCTATTTCTTCTTCCTCAACCTCAAATTCATCTATGAGAAAATCGTCTATTTTTTCAATGATAACCTCTTTATCCATTTAAGCACGTATTTTTTTTACGATCAAAGCGGAATTTGTACCACCAAATCCGAATGAATTTGACAAAAATACGTCAATTTTTTCATCTATCGTTTTGTTCACCAAGTTTAATTTGGCTGCATTTTCGTCTGGATTCTCTAAATTGATATTAGGTGCAATAAAAGAATGTTGCATCATGAGCATAGAGTAAATTATTTCACTTGCACCGGCCATCCAACATTCATGTCCGGTCATCGATTTGGTTGAACTCACATAAGGATTATGGCCCCCAAACACTTCGTAAATGGCTTTGGCCTCATTGGCATCCCCTATAGGTGTAGACGTGGCATGGGCATTTACATAATCGATTTCAGAGACACCAATATTTGCATCCTGCAATGCTTTTTTCATGGCTTTCGATGGCCCGTCAACATTGGGAGTAGAGATATGTGCTCCGTTTGAGGAGAAACCATACCCAACAATTTCACCAAGAATTGGAGCACCCCTTTTTATAGCAGTTTCATAACTTTCCAATATTAAAGTGGCACCACCACCGCTGGGAACCAGTCCGTTACGATTTACATCAAAGGGGCGGGATGCTTTTTCTGGGCTATCTGAGGTCATCGCAAATACTCCTAAGCCATCAAAACTGGCAATGGCAAGAGGATTGACTTCTTGGGCACCTCCACATATGATACAATCCTGTAAGCCGCTTTTTATAAAATGATATGCCAGGCCTACGGCATGTGAACCGCTAGCACAGGCCGCACTAATGGTAAAATTTATACCTGTTAACTTGAATATTGTGGATAGATTCATTGTAATGGTAGAATTCATGGCTCTGAATATCGCGCCTGAACCAACCAATGTAGTGTCTTTCTTCTCCCGAATGGTATCTATTGATTCAATTACCGATTTGGTAGTACTATCGTTCCCGTAAATGATGCCTACTTCATTTGTGTCTAAAAAAGATTGCGAAATTTTTGCGTTCTCTAACGCTTCGACCGTGGCTGCATATGCATAAGCACCTTCTTCGCCTAAACTAACACGTTGTCTACGGGAAAGTGAATTTTTAAGATTTGGGGGGTCTACTTTTCCCGTTAAAGTGGAACGGAATCCAAAATCTTTCCGCTCATGGTCGAAAACAATTCCTGATCTACCATGATAAAGAGATTCTTTAACCTCGACAAGGTTGGTTCCTATACAAGATTTAATTCCCATTCCCGTTATTACCACTCTCTTCATTAGCACAAATCAATTAGGAATAAATCCCGCCGTTAATGTTTATCACTTCCCCAGTAATATACGATGCTTTTTTTGAAGCCAAAAAGGAAACGAGATGAGCTACTTCCTCGGCGTCGCCGATTCTATTTGCAGGGACCATTTTTTTGAGTTCCTTTACATCTAATTCCGCCGTCATATCGGTCTTGATAAATCCTGGTGCGACCGCATTTACGGTGACATTTCTTTTTGCAATCTCTTGTGCCAACGCCTTGGTGGCAGCAATAATTGCGCCTTTGGCTGCTGAATAATTGGTTTGTCCTGGTGTTCCTTTAAGTCCGGATACTGAAACCATGTTAATTATCCTTCCGTATCTATTAACCAATAATTTTTGGATTAGGTGGTTGGTGACATTAAAAAATCCATTGATGCTGGTGTTGATGACATCTGACCAATCTTCGGTATTCATCCACATAAACAACCCATCTTTAGTAATCCCGGCATTGTTGACAATCACTTCTATAATTGCATCCTTGTTATTATCTTGCCAAGTGTCCAATGCTGTTTTTACGGCGTTGGAATCTACTACATCAAACTGTAATAATTCTCCTGAACCCCCTACCTCGTTTATTAGTTGCAAAGTCTCCTCGGCCGCCTTACTGTTGCTGTTAAAATTTATAATAATATGATAATCGGTATCTGCTGCCAGCTGAACGCAAATTGCACGTCCTATTCCCCTAGACCCACCGGTAACCAGGGCATATTTATTAGTATCTCCCATTTAATCCAAATTGTAATCTACTCCTGTGTATTCACGAAAACCTCCGCATTTTTATACCATTTGCCACCTAAAACCTCACCTTTTTCATCTAGGAAACCCCAGCCTTTTTTAGATTTTACCCTTGCCAAACCATTGATAAAACCTTTTTTGAAACCAGACATTACAAAAGAGAGTCCGGCAGTAATATCATACTCCATTGGAATTATCAAGGTACCGGAAGTATCGACAAATCCCCATTTCTTGTCCTTTACAGGTGCCATCCCATTCTCAGCAAAAACCTCAGCATCTCTATAGTCAAAAGGTATACTCTCAACACCTTTTTCGTTGATATATCCCCAACTCTTTCCTTTGGATACTGGTGCCAAACCTTGGGAAAATGTCCTTACCTTATCATAGGTAGGTTCAATTACCCATTCACCTTTATTATTGACAAATCCCCATTTTTTATCTCTTCTTGCATAGGTCATGGCAGAGTTATCATGAAAATTCCAGATTTTATCCGCTCCTTTAACGACATTTAGTTTTCCATTGACAACTATACCAAAATCATCTCCTTTTCTGCCCCAGATACCATTAGCATTGTATGTGCCTAATTCATTGTATTCTGTAGGAATGATCAGCTCGCCTTTTTGATTGATTAGCCCCCAAAGTTCACCACTTTTTACTTTTGCATGTCCGTCCCAAAATTTTTTAATAACATCATATTTAGGTTCTAGGATCAATTTGCCATTGGTTCCTAGTAGGCCAATTTTATTTTCCTTACGAAATAACGCTACCCCATCATTAAAATCAAAATATTTGTCAGGCACCGGAACATCCAATACTTCGCCAGAAGGATTAATATAGTTCCACTGGCCATCTTTAAGTGCCAAGACATATCCTGAGTTAAAATCCTTTACCTTGTCGAATTCTGGTTGAATAACCCACTTGCCCTCTGTATTTATAACTCCCCATTTACCATCTTTTTCCGCTGCTGCGTATTTACCGGAAAAGCTGGAAGCCTTATTGAATTGAGGTTCAATTACATAATCACCGGATTTGTTTATATATCCTATCAAATTACTTTCTTTTACCAAAGCCAATTCTTGTGATCGTAAGGCAAAAGAATTTAAGAAAAGCGCAAAAATCAAAATGTGTAACGTTTTCATTTGTATAAATTTATTGAACATAATTGGTCAAATGTAATTCACCTTTCAGCATTTGTATTGGTTTCAACAAATACGATGGTTCACTTCATGACATTAATTATTTTCATGGTTAATAATAAAGTTCTTTACATCGTTGACATAAGGATACATAACTATATCCTCATCGAATGGGGGAACTATTATTCTAATGGCATCATACATTTTCTTGGTTTTTGAAGACACTTTGCCCTGAACATTAAGATACTCAATAGCTTGGACAATAGTGATTATCTCAATAGCCATGACTTCAAAAGCATTTTCGATTACTTTCTTGGTCATTAAAGCAGCATTGGTTCCCATGCTAACTATATCTTGATTGTCATTATTATTTGGAATACTATGAACGTACATTGGGTTTGACAGTGTTTGGTTTTCAGCCGTTGTTGATGTGGCAGTGAACTGTACCCCCTGCATTCCAAAATTCAATCCTAACTTACCTAGATTTACAAATGGGGGTAGAATATCATTAAGCTTGGAGTTCATCAGATAGTTCAGCTGTCTTTCGGCCAACATACTCATTTTGGTCACAACGATCTTTAACTTGTCCATTTCCAAGGACACATAATCACCATGAAAGTTGCCTCCATGGTATACATGTTTTTTCTCAACATTAACTATAGGATTATCATTGGCAGAGTTTACTTCTTCTATGAGTATACGCTCCACATTGTTCAAAGTATCCAAAATTGGCCCTAGAATTTGGGGTACGCAACGAATTGAATAGTATTCCTGTACTTTTTCCTCAAAAACTGAAACACCATTATTATTGGTGTAAAGGTGATGTTCTCTTTTCCGGGTTAATGAGCTGTCCTTTAAATGACTTCTCATAGATCGGGCAATTTCCCGTTGCCCTTTATGCTTTTTAGTTTGATTAAGGTCATAAGATAAATGATCATCATAAGCCTCTACTATCTCATTGATTGCGGAAGAACAGGCAACCATCCATTCCAGAAGCCTTCTAGTATAAATGGTATTTACGACTCCTATGCCTGTCATAACAGAAGTGCCGTTTATCAATGCCAACCCCTCCCTTATCTTAACGGCAATAGGTTTTAGCCCCTCAATTTCAAAAACCTCTTTGGTCTGCTTTCTTTCGCCTTTATAAAACACTTCCCCTTCACCGATCAATACAAGTGCTAAATGGGCTAATTGCACTAAATCGCCGCTCGCACCTACGCCACCATGTTCGTATATTAATGGAATAATATTTTTATTGATGAGGGAACCCATTAAATCTATAACCGAAATATGAACACCCGAATTACCCAAACTTAGTGTATTTAAACGCGCCAGCATTGCAGCTTTCACATATTTAGGAGCTATTGGATTCCCTGTTCCCGAAGCGTGGCTTCGTATAAGATTGTATTGAAGTTGAATACGCTCATAATCCTTTATTTTGTATTGGGCCATTGGACCAAATCCAGTATTGACACCATAAATGATCTTGTTTTCCGAAAATTCCCGGAGAAA
>JAAETN010000342.1 GCA_024228355.1 Maribacter sp.
AAAGGAAAATTTTCACGTACGTGCACAATTCCTATGAAACCCGTAAGAAAAGAAATCGAAGAAGATCAACTGTGGGTGGGCATGGATACTGGACATAAACGTATAGCTCTTGGGATTATATACGTAATACCAGTTGGGGGACACTGTACTAAAGAAGATTTAATAGAACGGATGCAGGTAATTAATATTAGAACCCTCGAAATGCAAAAACAAGGGTTTAATGTTATTCTGCTAGGGGATTTCAATGCTAAAATGAAGATAACCGATCAACAGATAAAAGGAGAAAATGAGGCAGGAGAATGCCTAATTGACCTAACTGTTATGACCGGTTTAGAAATAGTGAATATGGAACCTGAACTTAGGGGTGTTCCAACATGGGTTCCAGAAGGGGGACGAGCAGACCAAACCCCCTCGACATTGGATTACATACTAAAATCCCCATCGATAAACACAATACAGTGCTATATTGATGAAGGCCGGGATTTTAAGATGGAATCAGATCATGTACCTATGTTATGGAATTTCGGAACTCGGGGAGAAATATACGCCGAAACCAAACCATTAAAAGGTTGGAATGATTTCTCAGAAGGCGATTGGGAAACATACGCTATCTGGGTAGAACATAATTTAAATAAAGTTAATCAGGACCGAGAACGGGTGAGTGAAATTATTACGTACTCGGATATAAAAAAGGTAATTTGGGAAGCGGGGAATGAAATAATTGGGAAAAAAGAACCAAAACTAAATAAAATTAAGGTAGAACCGGGGCCTCTGCGAAAAGCGCGACAGAATTTAGCGCAAGCGAGACGCCGAGTTCTACAACAACTTAAAGCCCCGGATAACCCCAAAAAAAATCAGAGAATAGATTTTTTTAGGGGGAAAGTATGGGCGGCGAGACAAATTGTTAGGGATTTAGAAAGGACAGAAGAATTACATAAAACACAAAAATTTTTGGATAGCATTCAACGTCAGTCAGATAAAAATATGAAAAAATTATACTCGTTTATGAATAGACATAGAAAACCCGTACGTGAGAAATTCGGCTTAAAAAATAAAGACGGACTTCTTGTAACGGATGAACAAGATATTAAAAAAGAATTACACGCACAATGGGAAAAAATATATGACTCTGGACATTGGCCACCGAATACTGGAACGGGACCAACCACGTCTCTACGATTAAAAAAGGAGGATAGGGATGATATGGGTAAAGAAATAACAGAGTGGGAATTGGATAGGGCCATAAGCCAATTGCATATGGGTACATCAGCGGGGACCACGGATATACCACCGGAATTAATTAAACATACTAATGATGCGAGTAGGAAGATTATGATAAAATGGGTACGATCAGTATGGGTAACGGAAGAATTACCGGAAGAAAATGATAAATCGCGCTCTATATTTTTACATAAAAAGGGAAGTACGTCGACATTGGACAATTATAGGACAATTACGACGGGATGTAATATTTGTAAAGTATTTAATCGTATATTAACAAATAGATTACAAGAGGGAATGGAAAATTCGGACATATTGGGAGAAATTCAAAATGGGTTCCGTAAAGGGCGACGGGCAACGGATAGCCTGCTAGTCCTGGAAACGTTAATACGTAAAACCAAAAGAGAGAAAAAGAAAAACTTTTTGGCACTTTTGGATATTACGAAAGCATATGACCGAGTGAATAGGGATATACTATGGGATATTATGGGGCAAATGGGAGTCCATACAAAATTGTTGAATAATATTAAATCATCATATAACAACCCATCGGCGACACTCCATTTCCAAGATATTACATCAGATGTACTAATGTTAAAACTTGGATTAAAACAAGGATGTGTAATGTCACCTATAT
>JAAETN010000343.1 GCA_024228355.1 Maribacter sp.
CGATAATTCCAAAATTAAATTCAATTCCACCTGAGGTCCAGGGTCCTCGCATTGCAATATTCCGGAATTTGATCACTTCATTCTTATATAAAAATTCCTCACCAGTTGATTTTTCAATAGCTCCCCACACTTTTCCACCAATTTCAGGTAAAACGAGCACTTTTATATAATCATTTTCCAATGTAACTACCTTCCAATCTTTCTTTTTTGAAGTATGATCATATTGTTCGAACTTAAAATAAGGGAATATCTTTGGATTGTCAGATAAAATAGGCACTGGGTTAGGTTTACCAAACCCATAAGTGTCCAAGGACTTTATTTCTTCCTTGATTGTAACTGATTGTGCTTGGGTATTTATTAGAGGAAATAAGAGTGCTACAAGAAATAATTTAGAGAGGATTTGTTTCATTATTGATTGGTTTTTACGTATTCTATGGCTTGTATGTTATCGTTATTGTTGGCTACCAATATTACTTCTTTACTACCCACTTTTATTTTCTTCATTTCCCTTACATCATTGGGTGTATAAAACCCACTCTGATTTATTGAAGTGGGCGTGAAGCTTCCTTTACCATCACCTTTTAAATATAATCCCGTGCTCGCATCGTTTCTTGGAGTCTCGATTTCTGCTGGGTATAAATTACCTGAAATCAATAGATCTTTATTCCCGTCCTGATCATAATCATCAATAAGTACACTGTTAATTGAAGATACCTGTGCTAATGAAGGTAATGGCCTAATATTGAAATTACCATTACCAATATTTTCAATATAAGCTGATGCAAAGGTCTTGGCATTGAGATTCAATGCCGTTTTTAAAGCTTCGCCATAGATGTTTCCCAGATTTGAATTTCCAAATTCTTCATAGGTTTTGAATTTATCCTTAAGTGATGGAATTTGCTGTGTAGAACAACTTTTTCCTCTTACGGGAAATGCCACGCCATGCTCATAATAACTAAGGACTATATCTAGACTTCCATTAGCATCAAAATCATAGCTATAAACCTCAAATGGCTCAGCGACCGAAGCTTTGTACTTATAGTTTAATCCAAGATTTCCAACTACCATGTCCTCATCCCCGTCACCATCCAAATCATCGGTTTTAACCTCATAATACCAGCCTTCACTATCTTCAATTGTATGCTTTTCAAAACTGCCATTTGCTATTTGAGTAAAAATTGTAATAGGCATCCATTCACCCACAACAACTAGATCGTTCAATCCATCCTTGTTATAATCTGTCCAACTAGCGGAGGTAACCAACCCTAAACTAAGCATGTCTATAGCTTTTTCTTTAGTTGCATCAACAAATCGTCCTCCTACGTTTTCAAGTAAATGACTATCAGCGGCATGGGGATATTGACGAGGGGTTAATCGCCCACCAATAAACAGGTCCAGATCGCCATCTTTGTCAAAATCATTGGGAACTACACAGGATCCACTAGTCAGATATTTGGGAAGAGCATTTATTTTTTTTATAAAATCACCCTTTCCGTTATTCATGTATATCCGATCTTGTAAAGCAGGATCATTAGTATCAAATTCATTACCGCCGCTCACTACAAATAAATCAAGGTCCATATCACCATCAATATCCAGAAGTGCAACTCCCATATCTTCACTGGCTTTGTCCTGGGTCCAACCACCATTGCTGACTTCAACAAAAGTCCCATTTGATTGCTGAATGAACAGTTTTCCTGAAATCCCTGCAGCCCCTCCTAAATAGAAATCTTCCCTATTGTCACCATTTACATCTCCTACACCTATAGAAGGGCCAAATTGGGACATTTTGTGAGGCAGGAGAATTTCCCATTTGTAATCGTCATTTTCATTTTCTACATGCTTTACGAGTTGAAGATTCAATGATTCTGCAATGTCATTAAATAAGGCCTTGTTCTTCGGACTTTCAAGACCAGTATCTTTTTGCTGTGTTGAAGAGGATATTTGATGCACCTTGTTGACGGCCAAATCATGAAGCAATGTTTTGAACCCATTAGGCCATTCGATTACGGCTTTTTCAACGATATCTCTTTGACCTACTCCAAAATGAACAATATCTTCACTTTTTGACATATATCCTCGAGCATTGGAGATGTAATTTACTTGCCATATATTATCAGCGTCGTATAAAATCACCTTTGTTCCGTTAACAGATTGGCCTTCATTTGATGCTATATTGAATCTTAAATAATTGCCTTTATTTTTTTCTATAGTCTCATTTTTATAAAGCATAGCGTTGGCATCTATATTATTGATTATAAGGTCCAAATCTCCATCAAGATCAAGATCGGCATAGGCCGCTCCGTTTGATAGAGTAGGGGCTTCCAGCCCCCAATCTTTAATTTTATTACTAAACGTATAGTCCCCATTATTTTTGTAGATATAGTTTGCCAGTTTATCAGTGGGTGCCAACTTGGTAAAGTCCATAACATCGATCATGCTATTAGGATTAATGCCTTTATCTTGGGCTACAATCCTAATACTGTCAAGCATCTTTTCATATAGTGTAGTTAAATCGCTATTTCTATTATTACTTACAACTCCGTTTGTGACAAAAAGATCCTTATGGCCATCATTATCAAAATCCCCGAAAAGTGGAGCCCAGCTCCAATCTGTGCTTGTAACGCCTCCAAGTTGTGCTAATTCACTAAAAGTACCATTACCATTATTTCTCTGTAAAGTATTGAACATGTATTGGTGATGACCACCTTTATCCACTATTTCCCAAAACTGTTCGGGTGACATGCTTCCCATATTTGTTTTAATGCGTTTGTGGTCTTCTGCCATCATATCAACTACCATTACATCTAAGTTTCCATCATTGTCATAATCCGCAATATCACTACCCATGCTAAAATTTGATATGTGTTTAGTGGCAGTTTTTAGATTATCTAGGAATGTACCGTCTTTTTGATTGATAAACATATGATCGGGAACGTCAAAATCATTGGTCACATAAATATCTTGCCAACCATCGTTATTGAAATCACCAGTTGAAGCCGATAAACCGAACCCGAAATTTCTAATATTGGATTTTACGGTATAATCTTCAAATTTGCCGTTTCCCAA
>JAAETN010000344.1 GCA_024228355.1 Maribacter sp.
ATTGAATATACTCGTAGCGAATTGTTTTAGGTTTTTGTGCCGATTATGGGATTTAACCCTATGGCGTATCATATCTGATTTTATATAATACCCTGATTGTGAACGTCTGATAAGGTTACGATATGTTACTTCACGCACATTATACGAATCCTTCAAGTGACACATGTCAATAAGCATCATCCTTGTTTTTACGTTTACAATGACTCCGGATGTAAAGTTATAAGTTTTTGACTTTATTTCTGTTTCCTCTTAGAACTCCTTCATTCGGTTTTCTCAAAGTCAAGATTCCTTTTACCCAGAGCAAGCCACGTGTCAATATCCTGCCCGCTTCAAGTATCCGTGTTGGTTGACACTTTGACTTTTGCATGGGTTGCATTTCTCTTAACATTTTTGTTAAAACCTTAAATAAAGGAGATTTTAAAATGAGTAATGAAACTAAAAAACCAGACCTGACTGACGTCAACTATTTTTCCTGTCTAACGACAATTATTTTTCCCATTACCCATTACGAACAATATCAGTGTTTTTGGCATTGTTCCTTTTGGTGGGCCCTCTTTCGAAAAAGATCATTATTTGTTTTACCAATTTAATATTTGATGAAGAGCTTCTTAACCCCCTTTCTCTTTCTTGGAACTCTTTGCTTTTTCCATTCGATAACTTGGAACATTTAA
>JAAETN010000345.1 GCA_024228355.1 Maribacter sp.
CAGATAGGGAATTAAAGGCAGAATCAATACTCGACATGGAAGCGGCAACGAGACCGGCCATTACCAGACCTACTACGCCAACCGGCAGATAGTTAATCATAAAAGTAGGTACGAGGTAATCCGGGTTTTTACCCTGGAGTTCTGCGGCAAAATCCGGTTGGGTTTGAATAAAGGCCGCAAGGACAACTCCGAATATAATATACGTCAGAACAATTGGAAACCGAATTAATCCATTGATCATCAGGGCGTTCCGGGTCTGACGAATATCTGATGTGGATAGTAATCGCTGTGCCTGGCTCTGGTCACATCCGTAATAACCCATGTAAAGAAAAAAGCAGCCAATGATCATAGGCCAGAATGCGAAAGTCTGGCTGTCACCAAACCCATGGTATGATAAATCTATAGAATTCAGTCTTGTCGGATCAATTGATATGGAAGAGATATCTCCACCAAGGATATTTATAGATACAATCAAAGCAACAAGCACCCCGCCGTATAAAATGATAAGCTGAATGATATCGCTGTATACGTCTGCCATTATTCCACCGATGGTCGTGTACGCAATGGAAACTATTGCCATGATAATCATAGTGTGAAAAATAGGCAGGCCCAGTATCACAGAAAGGACTAGTGCTGATGTATATAAAATTACACTTGTAGAAAGTCCGCGCGAAAACATAAACAGGGCTGACAATGTAAGTCGCGTACCCGTACCGAAACGTCGTTCGGCATATTCGTAAATCGAGGCGCCTGAGAGCCGACGAAAAACCGGTACAAGTAAAAACATTACGGCAATCATGGATATCGGAACTGCAAACTCGAATTGTAACCATTTGATACCACCACCGGCTTTTAGCGCTACAAATGCAGGGGCGCTGATCAAGCTAATAGCGCTTACCTGGTTGGCTGCAAGGGATATGGCAATAACAGTGGATCCCATCCTTCGGCCTCCAAGAAAATAATCATCTGTAGATCGTTGACGTCTTGCCAGCCAGACGCCCAGCCCTATAATCCCGATCAGGTAAAATATTAATACTATCCAGTCTGTATATGCCATATTTAAAATTAGTATAAGTAGTTGAATATGTAAGATTTACGGAATCATAATGGTACATGCCTATAAAATCAAGGTGAAAAAATAATGTTAGTTTATATGTATGAGATAACTATTTATTTCTTAAGTTTTTTCAGAAGTATCCGATGTTCTTGGTGTAAGTAATTTAACGCAATTTTTATGACAATGGCAATTACAATTAACTCGATTTACTGAAAAGGGGTGTAAAGTTGGGAATTAACAGACTGTTTCTTGGACCATTTAACGCTAAGGTATTTGGTGAGGAAATTAAAGAGAAGGAAGATAAGACTTTTGACGAAGTGTTACGAGAGGAACATGCTAAACTAACGAAATTAATTACAGAAATGGAAAAAAAGTGGAATACAGAAAATATTTCCAACAAATCCGAACTTAAAACAAAGTATCATTTACCGTTTAACGAATAACTTTATTTGTAAAACCCTGAAATGCTTGTTGTTGCAGGGTAAAAAAAGTTGCAGCTAAAAGATTAAGTTGGCGTCCCTGCGTTATTCAATCTTTTTTTTGTCTCCGGTATCGGGTATTCCGATACCGGGGATTTGTTTGTGCGCAAGCACAAATTTCAAAATGGCACAAAACGACGACATGGATGTCGTTGTCGCCATTTTGTGAAAGACCTACCAGCTACATTTCTCAAAAATCGAAACTAGTACTCAATTTTTAAAACTTTATACCTCAATATACCAGCCGGCGCATTCACTTCTACTTTGTCATCCACCTTATGTTCCAGTAGTGCCTGTGCGAAAGGAGATGAGGCCAATATTTTTCCGTTAATAGGGTCATCATCACCTGCACCTACCAATTCGTAGTTTTCAATATCTCCTGTGTCCAGATCTTCTACTTCTATCTTTGCTCCGAAATGTATAGCATCAGTTGGTATGTTGGAGGAATCTACAATTTCAGTCCTTGCAAGCTTGTCATCAAGTTGGCGGATTTTTGCTTCAAGTAATCCCTGGGCTTCCCTTGCAGCATGATATTCAGCGTTCTCCTTGAGGTCGCCATGTGCTCTTGCTGTTGCGATTGCTTCCTGAATCTCGGCCCTTTTTTCATTCTTCATTGTGTCTAACTCGTTTTTTAACCTTTCATAAGCTTCTTTTGACATATACACCTTTTCCATTACATTCTCCTATTAGTAGTTCGTGGCAATTGACACTTTATATTTGTCTGGAAATTTAAGTAAAGCCTGAATGGTTATTTAAAATAATTTTAAACACAATGTCAATGAGAATTTGTTGTTAAGGGTTCTAAATTTAGTGGATTTATTGTTATATCTTGTGTAGGTTATTACTTCTACTTTACAATATGGTGGCAATGAATGTTAAATTTGCACAAGACTTGGTTTTTAATTTATGAAACCCTGCCTTACTATAGGTGGGATGAAAGGGTCAACGTTTTATGAAGATGGAAAAAGTTTTGACGTTTATGTTTGTGTTGGTTTGTACTATTACCGCTGTTTGTCCATACGCGTTCTCCAGACAAGGGACATTGACAGGGCATGTAGTGGATGGCTTTGATAATCCTGTTAAAGATGTTGAGATCAATATTAAGAAGAGTGATTTTACCGCCAGAACTGATGAAAAAGGTCAATACCGGATCAATTTTAATCCCGGTAAATTTGATATATCGTTTAGTAAAAAAGGATATTCGAAGCATGCATTTCCCTTAAACATCCGCGAAACTACAGAAGTTCCTTTGCCAGGACTGACTTTCTGGAAATACCCGGAGAGTGGCGGCATTTTTCTGGTAAGGATGGATGATTATAAGAAGATTGAGTATACAAGTTTTTATTCAGAACGTGATGAAAAAAGCTTAAGTTTTTATGTGAAAGGAGAGCCGACAAAGATTGAGTGTCCGGAAGAGGCGTTTGAACAGGGTAACCTGGGTCTGATGCTGCTTGATTACTCTAAAGACGAACCGGTAGTAGTGGGTAAGTCGCTTTACAGTGTTGTGGATGGCAATCTTGTAGGTAAAATTGGACTTAAATCTGAAGGGTGGGGTGTTGAGAAAGCGGAAGATGAATATTCAGAGGTGTCCAGTAGGATTGGCATTCGTTATGTCACACTTAAACCCGGTAAGTATTGCTACGTTATCGGACAACTTACACTGAGGTCAAAGCTGGGTTTCGGTTACTACTCTGAAATTGTCGAACCTGTCCAATAAAGAACCAGGCTATACGGATACGATGCTTCGTGCCCATACAGGGTTTATCTTAACGGGGATTACAGGCTGCCCGGGGATTATATTTTCTGAATCTAAACTATCTAAAAGGGGGAGTTAATGTTAGAAAAATAGTTTATTCTATAATTTCCTCAGACAGCCTGTAAATAGGGTTTTTAATTAAGTTCATACAGTTGCTTTTCAAAGGAGTTAGGGCCAGATGGAGGGTTCTTACCTACAGAGTATGCGCTCGAAGCAACTCTTTCGTTGGATAAGCTGCATTTATCGCATATACGGTTGTAAGGTCCTTTACTGAGAAACTTATCTCCACATTTTAAGCATGTTCTCTTTTTCTTTTTTAATCCGATTTCTGTAGCGTGGGTGCTTCTATCGGTATTTATTAAATTTGCTTTAGTTTTCTTTGTTTTTAAATTACCAGATACAGTTTTCATTCTTCGTTGCCTCCTTAACTTTACCAACAATTATTTCATTAAAGTAGTTCCCGGATCTTGGATTTTTAGTTTCCACCAGGCCGGAGTTTACAAAGCCAAATAACCAACTAATTCGGGGCCTGGTGGTGTAACGTCTGTCATGGCAGTGGCTTACGCCAGGGGCGCTGAAGACCCTCTTTTTTTCGTAGTTTTTGCTTCAATGACTATTAACATTGTTATTATCGAAGTTAGTAAGATGTTACCTATGTTTCGGTTGAACAGCAGCCTGGGCCAGGGTTTGAAAACCGTCGGTCAGGTTGCACTTATTTAATGTAGATAAATTGGACTGCTGGCTTGAAGTCTGATAGTGAATTTTCGCTTGACTTTTATACTATTTTATGTAATTTTGCAGCCTTGGTTTCTAACATAAAAGCAGATTGCCCACATCAAATATTCATATTATGGTGTGGGCAATTTTTTTGTTACCCGGAAGGGTTCTGAAATTGAGTAATGAAGTTGCAATAAAAACGGAGGATTTGACAAAGACATATAAAAACTTTTGGTGTCGTTGTAAAGTATTGGCGCTGGACAGGTTGAACATAGACATTAAAAAAGGTGAAGTCTTTGGCTTGCTTGGACCAAACGGTTCCGGAAAAACAACTGCTTTAAAACTACTGTTAGGGTTGATTTTTCCAACTATAGGCAAGGCATACGTTTTGGGAAAAACGGCAAGTGATGTAGCGGTAAAGAACAAGATAGGTTTTCTACCTGAAGAGTCATATTTTTACAGGTTTTTAAACGCGGACGAAACTTTGGATTTTTATGGCCGGTTATTTAGAATACCTGGAAAAGAGAGAACATTAAGAATAAACAGGTTGATTGAGCGAGTAGGATTGGAGTTTGCAAGAAAAAGGCCGCTAAAGCAATATTCAAAGGGAATGTTACGTAGGATTGGTATTGCGCAGGCATTAATAAACGATCCTGATTTAATAATTCTCGACGAACCTACCAGTGGGCTTGATCCCATTGGTACTAAAGAGACAAAGGACATGATCGTTGAGTTAAAAGATCGAGGTAAAACTGTCCTTTTGTGTTCCCACCTTTTATCAGATGTACAGGATATTTGTGATAGAGTTGCGATACTTGACAAAGGCAAGCTACAAATCACTGGTACAATCGACGAAATTCTTTCCAGCAAAGATGTTGTTGAGTTACTGATTCGCAATCTCTCAAATGAGGCATTAATAGAGGTTGAAAGGTTTATAGAGGAAAAACAGGGCGAAATTGTCTCAATCAAAAACTCTTCTGGTACACTTGAAGATTTATTCTTAAAAATCTATGCTGCAAATACTGGTAATAGCAAAACAGACGTTCAGGGAAGCGGTTAGAAACAAGATATTATTTATTTTTATTATTCTCAGCTTAATTACTATCTGCTGCTCTGTTTTCATGCCGGTTGTAGGTGATGGAAAAGAAAAAATAAAAATCGTTGAATCCATGTGTTTCCGTTCCATTACCTTTTTCGGTACGCTGGCAGCGATTTTACTTTCTGCGTCATCTATTCCAACTGATATAGATAATAAGGTGCTTTGTACTGTGACTACAAAGCCCGTTAAGAGAACAAATATTATATTAGGGAAGATTATTGGCTTTATATATATAGTCGGGCTGTTGTTGTTAATAATGGGGAGTGTTAGCTACGTGTTGATCAGGTTTACGGCTGTGGAACAAGGTGATCAAGGTAGTAACGTGCTTCTGACAAGAGAAAAGTACGATCCTTACTCTTTACAGATAACGGGGAAACCGACTAAAAAGATTGGAAACAGTTCATGGATAGAAGGCGGAGGAAAGGGGGCCTCAGTTTGGAAATTTAAGGGATTAAATTCTAAGGTAAAACAAGGCGACTTGGAAATTAGAGC
>JAAETN010000346.1 GCA_024228355.1 Maribacter sp.
GTTGCATCACAAATAAATGACAATTATGAAATCGTAGGTGCGGTTTTCAATCCTGTTTTTAAATTGAACAAGGCTTTTGCTAGGGAGATTGATGTACCACTGAATAGAATCTATGAAGATTTTGATACTTTCATCGAAGAAGAAATGAAGCTCCCTGAAAATGAGCGTATTCAGGTGTGTTCTGTACTTACTCCTAACTTTTTACATTTTCCAATGGCGCTGAAATTATTGGAAAATGGGTTCCATGTTATTTGTGAGAAGCCAATGACCACCTCTTTGGATGAAGCAAAAAAATTACAAAAGGCACACAAAAAGGCCGGGACTGTTTTTGCATTGACGCATACCTACACGGGCTACCCCATGGTACGTCAAATGCGTGAAATGATTAAGGCGGGTGCATTGGGTAAAATACATAAAGTAGATGCTGTTTACTATCAGGGGTGGATCAACACCATTATCCATGATAAGAAAAAGCGATCATCGGTTTGGAGACTGGACCCTAAAAAAGCAGGAATTAGCTCCTGCATCGGTGATATTGGGGTTCATGCCTTTAACATGGTCGAGTATACGACAGGACTTAAGGTCAAATCAATACTAAGTGATTTCAACTATTTGTATAAAGACAATAAAATGGATGTGGACGGTACCGTTCTCATTAGAATGGCTGAACATGTAAAAGGTGTAATTCGTTCAAGCCAAGTGGCCACTGGTGAGGAAAATGGATTAGCCATTGCTATTTATGGTGAAAAAGCCGCATTTCGTTGGGAACAGGAAAATCCAAATTACCTATATGTGTTGAGTGATACTAAACCAACCCAAGTGTACAAACCAGGACATGCCTATAATTCAAAACTTTCATTGGACGGAACTAAATTACCAGCTGGTCACCCAGAGGGTATTTTTGATTCGATGGCCAATATTTATAAGGGCGCGGCTAAAGCAATTAGAGGCAGAAAATATAATGATGGGGAATTCCCTACCATGTTGGATGGTGTTCGGGGAATGAATTTCATTGAGGCCACAGTTGAATCCCATAAAGGCGGTAATGTCTGGGTGAAGTTAGGGTAATCTTTAGAGTTGTATACCAATAAA
>JAAETN010000347.1 GCA_024228355.1 Maribacter sp.
ATGGAATCCAAAACCTTGAGAAATTCCATGCCCTCAGCGACCCCAACTACAAGGGAAACTATGATAAATGAAATAAAAGCATTGAGTTTGAATTTTGCAATCAGCAAAAAGAGCAGGACTATTCCAAAAATTACGATGAGTAATGGCATATAGTGGAGTTAATGCAATTATGTAAGCTTTAAATATACCATTTTGAATAAAAAACGGGGCTATTAACAGCCCCATTATTAGTTTATTCTTTTTCTGGCGATAAATATTTATAAACTAGACCAGCCAAAAGAGCACCTATTATTGGCGCCACCCAGAATAACCAAAGTTGTCCCAAAGCCCAATCCCCAACAAAAAGTGCCTGACTTGTACTTCGGGCCGGGTTCACTGAGGTATTCGTTACCGGGATACTTATCAAATGGATCAGTGTAAGGCAAAGTCCAATCGCCAAACCTGCTAAATACTTGGGTGCCTTTGAATGAGTTGAACCAAGTATGACGAACAAAAACATAAAAGTCATGACCACTTCGGTTATCAGTGCAGCGGTCATACCGTAGCCCCCAGGTGAATGATCACCATATCCATTGGCTGCAAAATCTCCAATACTAGCTCCTGCCTTTCCAGTTACCATCAAATAAAGAATACCAGCACCGGCAATACCACCCATTACTTGGGCGATAATATAGGGCACCAACTCCTTGCCATCAAAACGGCCTCCCATCCACAATCCTATCGAAACTGCTGGGTTGAGGTGACAACCTGAAATATGCCCTATGGCATAGGCCATAGTAACTACCGTTAAACCAAAAGCAAGGGCTACCCCGGCAAAGCCAATGCCTAAATCGGGAAATCCTGCGGCCAGCATAGCACTGCCACAACCTCCAAGTACCAACCAAAGGGTACCAATAAATTCTGCTACTAATTTTTTCATTTGTAGTGTTTTAGTTAATGATTAATAATTGTTAGTGACACCCAAGATAAGCATTTTTAATATTGGTTTAACATATAAACAATAAGTAGTTTTATGGTATTGAATTTATTGCTTTTCATCGGTCAAATCATTAAGTTTTCAGTATCTTGATAGCTAATTTGATTTTGGAATTCCATTCATGAAAATCCGATGAAAAGGTTCTTCCTTAAAGAACTATTTTAATAGCTAATTGCATAAATAATACGGTTGATTAATTAAACTAAAAAATGAAAAGATTTACACTATTTACACTGGGATTCTTTTTAGTACTGGGAAGCTTTTTGGGCTTTGCACAGGAAAAAACTGAATCTATTTGGGATGCAAAAACATTTGAAGGCTTAAAATTCAGAAGTGTCGGGCCGGCTTTTATGTCAGGCCGTCTTTCTGATATTGCGATTGATCCTGTTAATGAAAATATTTGGTATGCCGCTGTTTCCTCTGGGGGACTTTGGAAAACCATAAATGCAGGGACTACCTGGAAACCTTTGACAGATAAGGAGTCCTTCTATGCCACAGGTTGTGTTACCATTGATCCAAATAACAGCGGCGTCATTTGGTTAGGAACCGGAGAGAATAATGGAGGACGGCATATAGGTGTTGGCCATGGCGTTTTTAAGAGCACCGATGGTGGGGAATCATGGAAGAATATGGGTCTGAAAAAGTCAGAACATATTTCCAAGATCATTGTGCATCCAGACAATTCCGATATTGTTTGGTTGGCATCGCAAGGACCTCTATGGAGTTCTGGTGGTGACAGGGGACTTTACAAATCCGTCGATGGTGGTAAAACTTGGAACCAAACGCTAAAAGTCAATGAATGGACAGGTGTGACCGATTTACTCATCGATCCTCGCGACCCCGATATTTTGTATGCAGCATCATGGCAACGTCACAGAAACGTTGCGGCATATATGGGTGGTGGTCCTGGAACGGCATTATACAAAAGTACCGATGGAGGAGAAACATGGAATAAATTGGAAACAGGCCTCCCCAAAGAGGATATGGGTAAAATAGGCTTGGCAATTTCTCCCATGCAACCTGATGTATTGTATGCCGCCATTGAGTTGGAAAGAAGAACGGGTGCCGTATATCGCTC
>JAAETN010000348.1 GCA_024228355.1 Maribacter sp.
AAAGGGCTTCAACAATTGCGTGTTAAAGTTGAGGATGGTGATGTAATCCTGGTAAAAAAATTAGATCGCCTCGGTCATGATACTGCTGATATGATCAAGCTAATAAATGAATTTTACCAATTGGGTGTGACAATTCGGTTCCTCGATGATGGGATCAGTACTGAAGGTACAAAGGGTAAAATGGTTGTTACTATTCTGGCAGCTATTGCTCAAGCAGAGCGTCAACGAATTTTAGAGCATACCAATGAAGGAAGAATAGAAGCAAAAGCCAAAGGTGTGAAGATTGGCAGGAAAAAATCGGTAGACAATAAGAAGGTTTTAAAATTGCGCTCGAAAGGTGTTGGTGCGACTGAGATAGCAAGGCAGCTTGATATAGGTCGCTCTACCGTTTACAAAGTGTTGAAAGAAGAAAACAAAAATCAGCAAAATAAATTAGACGAAGAAAAACAACAAACAGAACAACAAAAGATTGCTGAAGGATTAGCTGAAACTTTCGGCAATAGCGACTTCGTGAAGGAGTATCAAAAGGTATACAATAAATCGACTCCGACCCTGAGGTATCCCCACGAAAAATAATTAAATAATAAATGAACATTCATGGCATTTGGTGATCTGATCGGCATTGTCAACTTATCAAATTCAGGTGAGGG
>JAAETN010000349.1 GCA_024228355.1 Maribacter sp.
AAATCTTCCTTTTCAATTATTAGTTAAGCACAAGAAACCTGTACTGAATGTGTATGCGAATCATCGTTGGTCGATGTTATGGAAATAGAGGTTTTGTTCTGCAATGAAGTAAAGTTGGCAGCAGTCAAGCTTATGGTATGATTATGTCCAGAGGTACCTTGAATGGAGTAGGTTTTAGCACCCCCGGCCTGTACATCGGCTTTGGAAACAATTAAAGAATGTCCGTGATTACTTCCAATTGATATCACTGTACCATTGGCAAGACAATCTGCATTCGCATTTGGTTCAGGTACTTCACCTCCGCCTTCGTCAGAACTGGAACATCCCAGAAACGAATAAGCTGGAATAGCAATCAACATTGCCCCGAAAGATTTTTGAATAAAAGTTTTTCTTTTCATAGCTAACTTTATTGGTTAATACTCTTTTTTAATTCATAGGCGATTAATTATTAGTGGAATAAAACATGAATTCCTTTCAAAATATTATTGGAAAAAAGTTGTGCGATCAGGTTTTTTGGTATTGAAGAAGTAGAATGTAAATAGAAATCGAATTCTCTCCAAAATACTGTATTTTTGCGCACTGCAAGTAATAGGTATGATGCTCTTATGAAAGATTTGTTGAAGAAAATTTTCTTTTCTACCCGCTTAACGGCGGTGTTATTTATTGTTTTTGCAACGGCCATGGCCTTAGGTACTTTCATAGAAAGCTGGTACAGTACAGAAACGGCAAGAATTTGGATTTATAACGCCACTTGGTTCGAAGTGATTATGGTATTCTTTGTGATCAATTTCATAGGTAATATTTCAAAATACAGATTACTTCGAAAAGAAAAGTGGCCTGTATTGGTTTTACATCTTTCCTGGATTTTGATCATCCTAGGTGCCTTCGTTACACGATATATTAGTTTTGAGGGAATGATGCCCATTCGTGAAGGTAATTCTGAAAAGGTCTTTTATTCCGATAAGACCTTTCTTACGGCATATGTTGATGGTGAGATCAATGGGGAACCCAGAAGAAAAACCTTGCAAAATGACCTGATCGTTACGCCGGAAGCTTTAAAGTCGAACTTACCGTGGCATGACGATTTTAATGGACAGCCGATTACCATTTCATATGTTGATTTTATAAAAGGGGCCAAAAAAGGATTGGTGCCCGATGAAAAAGGCAACGAATACCTAAAAATTGTAGAAGCCGGTGATGGCCAACGTCATGAACATTATCTGGAGAATGGTAAGGTCACCAATGTTCACAATGTCCTAATAACTCTGAACAAAGATACGGAAGGTGCCATAAATATTTTCACTTCGGATAGTACTTACTTAATAAAATCGCCATATGAAGGTAGTTTTATGCGTATGGCAGACCAGTTTCAAGGTGATTTGATCAAAGACAGTTTGCAAACGCTACAATTACGTTCATTGTACAGCACGACTGGCATGCAATTCGTTATTCCCGAACCTGTCGTTAAGGGAACCTATGGAGTAGTAAAAGTTCCTGTGTCCGAAATGACGCCAGTTACGCAAGACGCTTTGGTAGTTGAAGTTTCTAGTAATGGTGAGACAGTACAACAAAAAATATTAGGTGGAAGGGGCACATCAAACTTTTCAGAAAAAATTAAAGTAGGAGGATTAGATGTTTCCATGGCTTATGGCTCCAAAGTTTATGAACTTCCTTTTAGTATTAAGTTGAATGATTTTATAGCGGAGAAATATCCTGGAACTGAAAAAGGCTATGCCTCATTTATGAGCAAGGTTACCGTTGAAGATGAACGGCCTTTTGACTATGACATATTCATGAACCATATTTTGGACCATAAAGGGTATCGCTTCTTTCAATCTGGTTTTGAT
>JAAETN010000350.1 GCA_024228355.1 Maribacter sp.
GGATATGTTATGTTTCGATTTCATCTTTGCAATCCAGATTCCCATGGCTTTTGGTGGCATCAACGCTGGGTTGCCCAAATCTTTATCTTCGACATCTACGAGTTCTTCGGGCAGATCATTGATCAACAGGTCCAAATCGTGATGACTCCCTATCTCCTCCATGACGATTTTCGCCATTTCCTCGTTATGGGGAATCTTTCGTGCCCGTACAGCCTTTACTAAACCTTTCAACAAGGTTTCCCAGGTGGTCATGGGTCCTTGCACAATACTAGCAGATTCAGCAAAGGAATCGATAAATGCAAAAGGGACCTTTGCAAATTCCTCCTCCATGGCAATGACACAAGCAATCCAATCCGAGTCGAAAGAGAAGTCATACACAGACGGATTTTTGAGTATTTCCGAAACAATGTCCTTGTGGTATAATTTAAAGGCAGCTTGGGAATCGCGAATATCCCGGGAGAAAATACTTACCCCGATCATGCGTTGCATATGGCGTAATGCCTTAATACCAATGCCCCAACGGTTTTCCTGTTTCACCAAAACGGCTTTGGGGTCTTTACGGTTACCAAGAACCACCTTGTACCCTTCCTCTAAATGCGGCCTCAGCAGTAAGCCAATTTGGGATAAATGTACCGAGTTATCGGCATCGGTATAAATGATGACATCCATACCGTCCTGCAAAGCCTTGTCACAACCTAAAAGAATGGCACCCCCTTTACGGGAATCATCCGCTGAAGCAAGATTTTTTAAAGGAGGAGTATCTGATGGTAAGGCCTTTTCCAGGAACAGTACCTCTATTTGATCTGCATATTGGGATTCCTTGCGAATAGATTCGGCCATAGCCCCACTACCATGGGGACAGCCATCATCCACGGCATATAGTTTCCATTCAATGTTCGATTCCTTAAGAAGCCAAGCCAGTTGCTCTACTTTTACATTCAATAGATCTTCTCCATTGGGATTGCTGTCACTCTTCTTTTGCAGGCGATTCTGTTCTCCCCACATGGCAAAAACAACGCCTATTTTCAAGGTATGTTCGCAAGTTTCCATATATGCTTTTGAATCGATGATCTTGGCCGCCATACGAAACGATAATGGTGTACTGGTGTCGTTACCCAGCTTTACGATTTCCTCCAGCGAAAAATTGTTTATACGGCTTACTAGCTCATACAAATATTCTTGGTCGGCAGCCGAAGTAAGATCAAAACTCTGTTTACTCGCTTGACAAATACGATTAAGATCAGGATTCATGCAGTCAAAAGTTAGTGGATTATATAAATGTGGTTTATCGAAATTATTGGACAAAACAAGTATTAAAGATACGCAGGAAATGTTAATTTTTTAGTATGAAGAACGAAAGAGATTTTTGGATTGTTAGTATAAATGATATGTTATTCCTGAGAATTCAGGAATCTATTTTTTCCGCTAGTGGATTCCCTGTTAAGCACGGAATGACAGGAAAAGCGTATTAAATCCGTTCATATTTTTACTTGCCCAGGGTATTCCAGGAAATCAACTTTCTAATGGCAATATCAGAACGCTGGCAGCTGGCTTAATCGAAGTACCTTACCCGGTTCGTTCAAAACAACATAGATGGCCCCATCAGGTCCGGTAGTTACATCGCGAACGCGACCTGCATTCTTAAGGATCGTTTGCCGATACATCATCCTATCCTTCTCAATATCGAGCAATTGAAGTTCCTCCATTCGTAAGGCCCCGACCAAGAGTCGGTTTTTCCATTTAGGAAAGACATCCCCAGTATAGAAATCCAACCCACAAGTAGCTATTGAGGGCCTCCAATAAGCGATGGGCTGTTCCATACCTTCTTTATGAGTAAATTCGGTGATGATATCGCCGTTGTAGTTTATACAATAGCAAATGGCCGGCCAACCATAATTAAGGCCGGGGCTGATCAAGTTGAGTTCATCACCGCCCATTGGCCCATGTTCCGTTTCCCAAACCTGGCCCGTTTCGGGGTGCACCGCCAGTCCTTGGGCATTGCGATTGCCATACGTATAAATAGATTTTACTGCACCGGGTGTATTATAAAAAGGATTCGTTTTTGGAATGCGACCATCTTTATAGATGCGATGTATTTTGCCATTAGGTATGCTAAGATCTTGGGCATCTTCTGAAGTGCCACGGTCTCCAATACTAAAGTAGAGATAGCCTTCTGGGTCAAAGACAATACGGCTACCAAAATGGTGGCCTGCTGTTTTATAGGTTTCATGGGGGGCTTCAAACAGTACCTCCTGATTGCTCCAGTTATTGCCCACTAGCTTAGCTCTAACAATTGAGGTCATTGAAGGGACGCGTTCCTCTCCGTCTTCCATAACAGTACCATGACCATGGCTAAAGGCTAGGTATATCCAAGGCTCGCGGTCATAATTGGGGTCAATGGCAACATCGAGCAGTCCACCCTGCCCCAAAGCACGAACTTCAGGAATGCCTTCTACGGCATCTGGGAGCAGTACCTCATTTTCCATAATTCGTAAGCGACCTGTTCGTTCGGTAATCAATGCCCGATTTGGGCCAATAAAATCAATGGCCCAAGGTACATCCAACCCTTCTGCAATTACATCGACCTTAATCATATAATCCTGTGTCTCTAATGTATCTGGAATCGGTGGTTTAATGATGCCCAGACGTTCTTCTTCATACATCAAAAAACTGGCAAGGGAATCGATCTCCGCATCGGTCAGAACTTCTCCCCAGGCAGGCATTCCATGATGGGGGTAGCCAAATTTGATAGACCTCATTATATCTCCTTTGCGAGAGCCAAACTGCCAAGAACCGTCCAGGAGGCTCTGTGAAATCTCGCCTTTGAGGTCATTGCCATGACAAGAGGCGCATAATTTTGTAAAAGTCTCAGGGATTTCACCCACTGCGGCAACATTGGATGCTGTTTTCGAAGTACATGATCCCAAAAGAAGAAAACAAACTAGCATTGGGAAGGTGATCAGTAGAAAGGTGTTTTTTGTCATTTGATTGTTGTCTTTAAAGCGTAAGTTGCAAAAAAATATGGTCAATACCCAAAATTGTAGGGTAAAGGATGAATTAGGGATGGGTTATTTGTTATTCAGTTCTTTTTATGTAATCTGCCTGATCTTATTTTATGTATGGATTCCTGCCTTATTACCTTTCGATCCTGCATTTGGTGAACCTGGTGGGAATGCGCTTTACTTGATGTCGTCCTTTGTCTTATTCGTTTTTCTATTTCTTCTAAAATGTTGCTGTACAAGCTGATCTACAAAGACCTTGGATTCGACCAATTCAAATTCCAGTGCTTTTGGGAGGTCAGAAAATAAAGGAATGCCGCCCCCTAATACAATTGGAAAGACAGTTATTATCATCTCGTCAATCAAGTCTTCCTTTAAAAAATTCTGAATGGTTATACCCCCATCGATATACATACGGCGACATCCTTTGTTATGGATCTACTTTAATATTTGGGACATGGTACCTTTTACCAAGTACGCTTTATCCTTATGACTTTCGGGTATTTCGTTTAAAGAGTTACTCAAAACGAATACAGGCTTTTTGTATGGCCAATCAACATCAAAACCAAGGACGGTTTCAAAGGTAGTACGCCCCATTACAAGTGCATCAATATCCTCGGTGAATTTGTAATAGCCCATATCCTCATTTTCGGGAATGGGAATGGAATCAAGCCATTCAATTCCCCCATTTTTATCGGCTATAAATCCATCTAAACTTGTTGCTATGTAAACGCTATTCTTCTTTTCCATTAGTGGTTTCCAGTATATTACATCGTTAACGATTGTTTACTATAGGCATTTCAATACTTGCAATTCTTATGCTCAATCGTAAGATTCATCGCTTTTTACGATTAGCTTCTTAAGCCGATTTCCAATTTCCCAATTGCGATGTATATCAGTAAAACATTCAGCACCGGGACCTTTAGCAAATAATGGCACAACAGCTGCTGTATGATCTTTTGTTGTCCATTTGATCTGTAGTTTTGGGTAATCCCCGAAATCAGCAACTGCTGCAAGACCTCCGGTTTCATGATCAGCAGTGAATAAAACCAATGTTTGCCCCTGCATTTTCGAAAAATCCAGAACAAGAGAAAGCGTTTGCTGAATGGACTTTAAACCACTTATAACTCTATCCGAATCATTTTTATGGGATGCCGCGTCCATTTCTTCGCTTTCCACTAATAACACAAACGGTTTATTTTTGGTAGATAGATATTTTAAAGCGACATCTGTTAGCTGAGTGAGATTAGGAGAAGAGTTTAAATCCTGAATTTCATCTTCATCAAAAATTGCCGCAATAGGTTTGGACATGGAATCGTGCTCTGGAAGTTCTAAGGATTCATCGAGCAGTTGAAATCGCTTTTTTAAGATCGTTAGGGTTTCTTCCTCTTCGGGAACATCGCCCTCACCCAAATCCTCGAGCTCGCCAAACAAAAGATCTAACTTGCTTGAAGCAATTTGTGTCAGTATGTCTCTTGCGTCATCTTCTGATTTGGTATGTGCTACAAATGCAGCAGGAGTTCCATCCCAAATATAAGAGTCTGTTACAATTGCGGTGTTATATTGCTGATCTGAAGCTAGCTCAAAGACATTTTTTAAAGTATTGCCTTCTTGATCAAGGCCAATAAAGCCAAAAGAGGTTGATGTTCCGGTTGCTATGGCAGTTGCAGATGCTTCTGAGTCAGTAAGCGGACCATAAGCAGATCTTGCATCGTGCCATCCTTTGACATCAAATTCTTGCCATACTGAAGGCGTATTTTCTGATTGTTGTGTAAGCAAGGCCAATGACAAATGGCTAAAACCCATTCCATCTGCCATGAAAACAATAATATTATTAGGTTTTTCGCCAATATACTCTGGATTAAACTTATTTATAGCTTCCTCAGGCGAAAATTCAATATTTGATGAGGGCATTGAAACAGTTATATTGAATGCATAGAATGAGCCTATAAGAAGTACCAATATTATAAAAGTTGTTAGAAGACTTGTTTTTTTCCAATTTTTCATAATTAAGATAATTTAAACGAACCAGCAAAAGCCTCCTTGTGTGCTTATTTAACAGTTCGGTGTTTACATAGATAATCACTTACTAATTATTTCCGTAATTATAATGCTATTATCCCTGTTATTTGTGAGAATATAGCATGAATTAAAGATAGGTAGAAATGCTGATTCTTAGTTCGAAATACCAAAGAGATATTTGGATTTTTCCAGAGAATTAAGGAATCCATTTTAACGCAGATGGTAGGATGGCGGGATCAGCGCTTAGCCCTTTATTTTTTATGTTCTTCAAGAGCGCAATTCACCATCCAGTGAATGCCGAACCTATCGGTGAGCATGCCAAAATAAGCACCCCAAAATGTTTTTTCCAAAGGCATTTTAATCTTGTCACCTTCAGAAAGTGCGTTAAAAATTCGAGTCACTTCCCATTAAAATCGTCTCTTTACTAATGGGTAACGAAATGTGCATTATCCGTTCCTTGTCCGCTTCGGTAATCTCGAAATCGGGATTGGGAGGCATATCCTTGAACCTTCCTACATAGGGAAATTCCCCACCAAAGACTGACTTGTAGAAATTAAAAGCTTCCTTGCAGGCACCATTGAATGTTAAGTATGGATTTATTGTTGTCATGATGATGTGTTTTAGCAATTATTACGCTACAAAAAGTATTTTTTCATGGGCTGGAAGTAATGTTCATCCCAACCTTTTCTATAATGTTCCCCACTTTCTGGAACATTGGAATGAATGAGCGTCAATTCCGTAGCTCCCTCCCCTTCTTTTAAGTGCACCTCTATCTGGGAGTCCGTCTCGTTTTCCAAGAATTGCGAGGTCCGCCAAGATTGTACTATTCTTTTGTTTTCCTCAAGCACCAAATTCTTTCCCTGAATATAGCCATCCCAGGCTGTAAAGTCGTCGCCGACCTTGTTCGAAACCGTGGCCTCCCCACCCGTCATTTTAGTATGCCCTTCACTACTCAACCAAGCCTTATAAATGTTCTTGGCAGGGGCATTCAGTGTTGTTTTTAGAACAATTTCCATGGTGTTGAAATTAAATTATGTGCTCTTCATATTATTCATCCTTAGGAATGTAGGTATTCCTTAAGGTTTTGGCCAATAAAGTACTCCCAGCCTTGCACCCAACTTTCCCTTTTAAATTCTGGAATGTCGTCAGGGAAATCATCGATTACACGAACATCGAGTCTTACTATTACATGATCCTGCCCTGGGAGCAGCTCAAAGGATACATCTCCACTACCAGGATATTCCAAATACTTCCAGTTGTAGGTTATCTTTCGCTGGGGTATCACCTGTGTCACTTCCCAGAGGTGTGTAAATACACGATCCTCGACCTGGACCACAAATTGGGTCCTAAACCCAACTTTGGGTCTAAAGTCCTCAAGTTGATCAAAATACCATTGCCTCATCTCGTCGAGATCGGTTATTGCACTCCATACCTTTTGCATCGAAGTATTGAATGAATGCTCTACAACCACTAGAGGATCTGTACTTTTCATGCTAACTGCATTTGTTACTACAAAATACGGATTTTTCTTGTCTCTCAAGAAGATTCAGTGTATGGTCATTATTGTAGCAGGTACTATTCTTCTTCCTTTTTTTTCTTTGTCCATCTACACTACTTTTGTTTCATCCAAAACTCGCTTTATTAAAATTGGTCCAATAATAACATAAATTAGAGCGGTATACAATCCAGAAAAATATCCTCCAACATAGAGCGAAATTAAAACATGACCTATTGAATTTAATAGTACACCCACAAGAATGAAGAACAAAGGGATTATCATTAGCTCTTTTATCTTCTTAAATAAGATAATTCCTCCAATTATAAAAATGAAATAGGCTACCATATTAAACACCAACCAATAGTCTAATGGGTATTCTACCTGACCCAATAAATGTGGAACTACCACTGTAAAATCAGTCAAATACTCTTCTGTAAAATGAATAAATTGAATTCCTAATGCCAACAGGTACAGTGGCAATATTCTTTCTGGATTTGGGGTCTTCTTGTAAAAAGTTTTAAAGTAAAACAAATATGCCACAATTACACCAGGAATAAATACTATAACTACATTCAGCTTTAAAGAGACAAACCAGAATATTGCAATCGCTATGATTGTGATCACCAATGGAATTAATATGTGCTTATTTAATTTGGTCATTGATCTTTTTTCAAGTTTCAAAGTTTATTTTAGCCATTTTTTTTTAATTTATAAATCAATACCTCTTCATCTTCATTGGGGAGTATCACAGTACCAGCTCGTTTTAGTCCCAACTTCGTTAAAAGTGCTTGGGAAGCACCATTATTTTTTGCCGTAATAGCACTTAATTCCGGTATTCCAAATTCATTAAATGCTATTTCTTTTAATTTATTGGAGGCTTCAAACGCATATCCTTTTTTTTCATATTCAGGAAGGAAGGCAAATCCAATATCAATCCCATCGAGACCTTCCCTGTCAAACAAGCCGCAAGTTCCTATTTTGGCATCATCTGAATTTCGAACAATCGTATAGTTAGAATAACCCAATCTTTGGAGTTGCGGCATCATTTTATTTGTTATATATGCTTTGGCACTGGAAATGTTTTTTACATTCCGATCCCCTATATATTCAATCCATTTTGGAGTGTTCATTAGCTCCAGAATAAATTTCGCATCTGCTACAGAAGTCGGTTTAAGTAGTAATCTTTCTGTTTTAAAAATTTTGAATTCAGTCATTCCTTATAAACTTTACCGAATTGCCATGCCTTGTGATTTTACGATTATTTGTGCATACTGTTCTAGACGTAGTAATTGCTCAACCAAATGTCTTCCTGTAGCGCCAGGTGCACCAACTACTAGGGTGGTCATGGTCGTTGCCTTTTTCTAATGGCCGCTCCAATTGCAGCACCGATCGCTATTCCTACTGGAATCCATAAACCGATATTATCTGTTAAAACTCCGATTACACTTCCTGTCGCTACACCAAATGCCATTCCTAAGGCTAAAGGTCTTTCTTTTTTCATATACTGTATTTAAATTGTATCAATTATGTTAGCTGTCTGTAATGTAGTCTTATTTTCCTTTAAAAGTATTCCATATTCTTCTTTGGAATACAAACAGCGATAGATTCAATGCTATACTGTAACAAGTTTAACTCTAGGTTGAGCGTGGCAGCTGGTTAATTTTCAGGATACCATCAAAGTATCAAGTTGATTCTCTTCTCAATGTGGATGACAGCAGTGTGTTTTTAAGTTATGGAATCACCAGTAGTTTCAGCTGCTAATTTATTCTTTTTTACTTGGCAACTCGATCCAAGTCAATTTATGCCAGAGTTTTTCCAATGGGCCTTGTCCATATCTGTTGATCCACCACTTACAGAAATAAAACAACCCTGCGAATAGCACAATACCAATAACCAAGCTCTTGGTGTGCAACGTGCTTGGCCCAATGCCAAGACCGTATCCAAAAAACACAAAACCCCCGATCATTGATTGCAATACATAGACGGTTAAACTCATACGTCCGTAATAGCGTAATCCGCCAGCAATTTTTCTAAAGAACTTGGTTTTGTACAGCAAAATAAAAGAAGCCACCAATACCGCGATCAAAGCCAGGTTACCGTACATGTCAACTACTTTCAGTAGGGTTTGTGCGTGTATTTTTGCATCGGTCAGGATAGCAAAGTTTCTTTCCAGTAGAAAAAATGGAACAAAGACCGTAGCCCCTACGGCCAAGGCGCGTTTCCAAAATCCGATACTTTGTTCACTATCTACAAAAAGTTGTTTTTTACCCAACCAATAGCCAAATACGAATAAGCCTCCGGTCTGCACCAATCTGCCCACGCCATAGGCCCACATCAACGATATCTTATGGCCGTATAAGGTGTTTACCTTTACCTGGTCAAGGAACGATGTGCCCAATTGGGCTTCTTTCAAAAGTTTCCAATAAGTTCCCTGCCCAGAGGCCGGTACTAGATATTCATAATTGAATAGATAATAGATATACCTTCCCCACTCTATGGGTTGTAATAAGAGTATCACAGCGGTAATCAGTAGTGCCGTATCATTGAACTTTCGTACCACAAACAAGACCACTCCCACCAGGGCAGACATCATCAATACCTCTCCGGGGAAAAATAGACCATTGAACAGGGCAAAACCGGCCAATATGAGCATACGCCATAAAAAGCGAGGACCAAAATCCAAGCCCTTAGCCTGCCTGTTGTTTGGCATACATGAGACTAAAGGTAAAACCGAATAATAGGGCAAAAATAGACTAAGTCCAAAATAAGAATACTTCCAAAACAAAAATTCAACTATTTATTGTGGCTTTTATTTTTGCAAGATGATGAAAACTATGGCGAAGCGCGTGGTCTTCAATAAAAAATTGGGCAGTAAGCGGTGCATCTGCGTAAAGCGATACGGTTGCTGAACTTTCAAGTTCCTTATCGGAAAATCCCCTAACCAAGTCCGCTGCAATTTTGCTTTTATGTCTTAATAGTGCCAAGGTTTCAATTTTACCAACGTTCGTATTTTCAAGGGCATGTTCAGCGTTCATTTGGTCTACAACCTCCATTGTTGCTTCCTTTATCGGTTGTCCAGAAGCAAGTACTTTTGCTAATTCTACCTCTAAATCATATACGCTTGCAACATGGTGAACAACTACACCTACTGTTCGGCCATCACCGATTACGGGCATTTGCCATTCTTCCTTTGAGAGTTGCTCAGCAAAACTCGCAAGAGTATTTGCTCCTTGGGTAATACGTTTTGCCAGTGTGTTGGCCTTTTTACTGAATAACTTTTGTACTTGTGTCATGATTTCTTTTCTTTTGGTTAATACTTATGCCTTTTTTATGTTAAAATTGAAAACATCAGGCCTGGCATAATGACCTACGGCATCAAACATACGTTTGGCCTCAATATTTACATTAAGATCTATTTCTGCATATAAAATACCTTCTTCCGCTTCTAATGGTCCCGATATAATTTGACCTTTTGGGTTTATAATGCAGCTATTACCTGTATTCACCCATTCCCTTTCCCCTGGATATCCCTTTTTAAAATCATACTTTTCAGGTATGTCATCCACTTTCATTGCCGTGCAGACACTAACAACATACAAGCCTCCTTCCCTTGCGATATGCTGCATGGATTGTAACCAATTGGGGCTTTTATCCCAAGTTGGGGATGCCAAAATTTGCGCTCCGGTTTCATAGATAGCATTACGAGCTAAAGGCATATAATTTTCCCAGCATAGAAGTCCCGCTATTTTACCTGCTTCAGACTCATACGACCTGAAGGTTGATCCATCGCCTTGCCCCCAAACTAAGCGTTCACCGCCGGTAGGTATCAATTTTCGATGTTTCCCCATAATAGTGCCATTTTGGTCTATGAATAGAAGTGAATTGAATAAGCTGGCCCCGCTTGTTTCTGTATTGCGTTCATGTATGCCCATTACCACGCTTATTCCAGCTTTTTTTGCAGCTTTACAAAGCTTTTTGGTTGAATCATCGGGAATAGAAATGGCATTATTGACTAGCTCTACATAAAGCTCATTTAGTTCGGTGCCCTTACTATTGGGTACTAGCCATACCCAATCTGGGTAGCCAGAGATAAACACCTCTGGAAATACTATTACTTTTGCGCCATTTTCCCCGGCTTCTTGAATTGCTTCGCAGGCCTTTTCAACGGTTTTTTCCTTATTTAGAAATACAGGTGATAATTGTGCCGCTGCTATTTTTGTTTTGTTCATCTTGTTTTTGCTTTAAATTGATATTGAAATCTTTAATGCAAATATGAACCACTTTAAAGCTATCGTAATTAACAATTGATTCAAAAGCTGAAACAATTGATTCAATCCAGTTTAAATTGAACCTATATTTGTTTTTTGGTGAAGTTAGATGGTGAAATCCCATATCGTTTCTTGAACACTCGAGTGAAGTAGGTAGGACTATTGAAACCAGTTTCATAGGCAATCTCTGAAACAGTTTTTTTGCCTTGACCCAAATAATAAAGTGCCTTTTGAAGCCTTGATTCTTGAATAAACTGGTTTGGCGCCATTCCTGTTAATGATTTAATTTTTCGATATGTCTGTGACTTACTTAAACCCAATATACGGGTCAAGGCTATACTACTAAAATTCGAATGGATCAAATTCCCAGTCAGTACAGTCGAAAGTTCCAATGCCAGCTTTATATTTTGGCTATCAATAACTGCAACTTCATTAGGACTTATTTCTAGGTTGCGTTGTTCCTTGTTTGATAGCAGCTGTGATTCCATGTCCAAATAAATCTTCCTCGAAAACCCAAGAGAACATAACGATTTGACCTTCTTTTTGGTTTCCTCAAACATATTGTCGCCCTGCTCATCAACTGGTCTGCCGCTAGATATGGCCATTATATATTCATGCTTTTCCTGGGATGAGTGCAGCATATTCTTAATTGAATTTGCACATGAGATGGCATCTGAGGCATAAATGAATGAAACCAAGAATTCATCACAAGGCTCTAGAATCAGAACCCCATCATGTTGCTCGATTAGGTCATAGATCTCTTCAACAAATTTTTCCCTGGAACCTGATAGGCATATCAGGTTCATTTGAAATATTGTTCGATAACCAGTATCTAAATCTCCAGATTGTGTTTGGGCAAGGTCATTGATAGCCATTCCAACACCCATGAACAGGTTATACTCATTATCTGATACTTCTATGATATTACATGCTGTATTACCATGTGATTGTTTGTGCACTTGGTGACAGGCTTCCTTATCAGGTCCTTCCATAAGGCAGAACAAGGTTTTAGCCCCTTCATTTACCCAATATTTTAACTGTGTAACACCAAATTTGTCTTGAATAGCCAAATCTTCCATATGGGCCTTAACTACATCCTCTACTGAAAAGGAATCTGAATTTACCGTATGTATATCCATATATAAGGGCATAGCTATTTTCTGTTTTTATGGGTTTGTTAATTTTCTCTATGGAATGCTTACTGTGTAAACCAATACACGCGGTAGTTCCTAATATAGTAAATTATTTATTGAATCTGGATTTTTTAGGAATGGGCACTAAAAATACATCATCGGCATAAAATTAACAGACTAGGAAATATCCCTTTGCTTGTGTACCCCGTGCCTTTGCAGTACCCAGCTACTCTTTATCGGCATTGGTCTTTATGGCCTCTTTTTCTTTAAACACCTTGTTCGCGGTTTTCATATCGGCATAGCGGGGATCCTGCACATAATCCTGTTTCAACATTTTGATTACCTCAATACTCAAAAAACCAAACTCGCTCACCACCTTGCCATAAAAGCGGTACACACCCCTGCCTCTAAAATAGTATTTGGCCGCTACGGGCGGAAAAAGCACCGTATCAAAAACCGCCCCCTGTTGATCCAACAACGTCGCAAAATGCATGCGCTTTCCGTTATGGGTACTGGTATTCTTGACCGTGACCAAATAGCCGTAAATATCGATGTGGTTTCCTAAATAGCGTTCCAAATCCCTACTGCCATGGTCGTTTTTAGGAGAGTCCTTCAATAACTCAAAAGGGCTACACAGGCAAAAGCCCAAGAGTTCCAATTGGGTGAAGGCCATTTCGAGGTCGGTAGTGTGCATCTTGGGAATGCTGAACTTCTGATGCCTTGGTGGAAAGAGCTTTGGGTGGTCTACCAACATCCCCTTGGAAAGAAACAAATGTGCCTGCCACAATAACTCGTGCTGATTGATCTGGGTAAACCGGAAAGCATCGATACGGATAAGGATACTCACCTGCTCTATGGATATGATTACCCGGTCCAGAAAA
>JAAETN010000351.1 GCA_024228355.1 Maribacter sp.
AATTGGACGTTGCGAAAAGACAGCATTCAGCCTATGGAAAAGAACCATCCGACCCTTGAGTTTCCCTTATGGAATGTAAATGGCATGAGTCCGGTTGGGGGAGATCCAAAAGCAGTTCATGCAACGCCCTTGCCACAACTTTTGAACGATGCCGGATATTATACCGTCCATTCTGGGAAGGCACATTTAGGGGCAATAGGTACTCCAGGTGAGAATCCTTTGAATTTGGGTTTTGATGTGAATATCGCCGGGCATGCTGCAGGTGCGCCTGAAAGTTATCATGGTACCGATAATTTTGGAAATGGAAAAAAAGGCAAGGAAATATGGGCAGTACCAGGTCTTGAAAAATATCATGGCAAGGATATTCATTTATCAGAGGCCATTACGCGGGAAGCATTGATGTCACTTGATTCAGTGGTCTCGAAACAACAGCCATTTTTCTTATATATGGCGCATTATGCCGTGCATACACCCATAATGCCCGATGACCGTTATGTACGGAAGTATTTCGAAAAAGGAATGGATTCCACTGAGGCAAAATATGCTTCAATGGTTGAGGGAATGGATAAGAGCCTTGGGGATATTATGGATTATCTGGAAGAGAAAAAAATAGCCGATAACACTATCATTCTATTCATGTCTGATAATGGTGGTTTAAGTGTGCATACAAGGGGAGGAGAACCAAATACGCATAATTTGCCCTTGGCGAGTGGCAAAGGGTCGGTTTACGAAGGCGGAATTCGCGAACCCATGTTGGTCAAATGGCCCGGAACAGTAGCCCCAAATACCACTTCAGACGAACAAGTTATTATTGAGGATTTCTATCCATCCATACTTGAAATGGCAGGGATAGAGGGTATGGAAACTGTACAGACCATCGATGGAAGGAGCTTTGTTCCTGTACTCAAGGAAGACATAAGTGAAGAAAAAAGGAAACCTACTGATAAACGGCCCTTATTTTGGCATTATCCAAACGAATGGGGCCCTGATGGTCCGGGAATAGGGGCTTCAAGTGCCGTTCGTAAAGGAGATTGGAAATTCATTTATTTTCACGAAGACAGACGAATGGAATTGTACAATATAAAATTGGACATTGGTGAAACCAAGAACTTGGCGACTATTGAACCTGATAAAGTGAAAGAACTGGCAAGTGTATTGACCAATCATTTAAAAAATGTCAAGGCCCAAATGCCCATGGATAAGAGTACAGGAGAACGGGTGCCATATCCTACAGATTTTATTAATGGTAATGTTGATAGTCCAGAACTTTCTTTTATAGCCAAAAACCTGGAATTTAAAGGCGTTGCACTAGAGGATGATGAATATACCATTTGGGGTTGTGCCCCAATAAAGGGCGAAGATGGCAAAACCCATTTGTTTGCAGCTCGTTGGCCGGAAAAAAATGTGGATCCAGCATGGAGAAAATCATCTGAAATAGCCCATTATGTATCCGATAATCCAGAAGGTCCGTTTACGTTTTCTGATGTTGTTATAACTGGGACGAACGAGAACTCATGGGACAAATATGCCCCACACAATCCAGAAATTAAAAAAATAGGTGATAAGTACGTACTGCTATACATTGCCAATTCCGACTATCAACAACCGCCGCATCCTTCCAATCAAAGTATAGGGATGGTGCTGTCCAAAAGTCCTTATGGACCATGGGAGAAGGTGGGTAAAGATGGTATGATATTAGATGCGGATAATTCAGAAAAATGGAATTTTCAATCCAAAAATGGAGTTGCCAACCCTACCTTCTTAGCTCATAACGGGAAGTTTTATCTTTATTTTAAAACCAGACATAAGAATGGCAAATTGCAATATGGCCTGGCCATTGCAGATAATTTAGAAGGTCCCTATGCTATAACCGACACTCCAGTAACTTCAAACAAAGGCACTTTGGAAGATGGTACCGTCTTTAAGTACGATGGGCATATTTATCTTCTTACCACTGACAACCATGGCGATAATACCGGCATTGTAGGGGGGGGAACCTTATGGAAATCTAAAGACGGAAAGAATTTTGAGATAGAGAATGCAACCATCGGATATGATCGGCTTCCATTATACTATTCTGAATATGATGAAAGTAAAGTTGTTAAGATATATGGGACAGATCCTAAATTGGAACGTCCCAAAGTTTTGATGGTAGAGGGCGTACCGACCTATCTTTATGGACCTGGGGGGTGGAATATCTTCGGGGGTGATAGAACCGTGGCATACGTCTTAAAAATCAATCTAAATGATGAATAGCATTAAAGTGGTTTCGAGGGCATCCGTCTATAATGAATACTTCATTTTTCGATTGCAAACATGCTTTTTTGTGCTATTGCTATTTTTCTTTTTTGGCCACTCTAATGCACAGTCAAAGCCAGATAGCTTCTTTTTTAAGGATAGGATGCAACCCATTTCATCTGATAATGTTTTTAAAACTGTAGGATATTACAATTGGGGAGCTTCAATCATAAAGGGCAAGAAGGGAATTTATCACCTTTTTTACTCACGGTGGAAAAAGGACTATAAGTTTACAGGATGGTTAACACATTCTGAAATTGCCCATGCGACATCTAGAAGTCCGCAAGGACCTTGGAAATTCAAAAATACAGTATTAACAGGTAGGGGAATTGGCCATTGGGACGCCATAACTGCACACAATCCAAAAATTAAATATTTTGATGGTAAGTATTATCTATACTATATATCCACCAATTTAGGGGATATGGGTTATTCAGAAAAAGAACTAATTGAAACAGCTCATATTGGTTATACCCATTCCAACTGGAAGATATTAAGACCAAATCAACGCACAGGGGTTGCAGTTTCAAACTCCATAAATGGTCCATGGACTCGTATGGAAGAGCCTATTATAGAACCTTCGGGCCCGATAACAACGTTGACCGTGAATCCGGCCATTGACGAGGGTAAGGATGGTAGGTATTATTTAATTGTAAAAGGGGATAAACCCAACGAAAAGCGATTTGTTCGGAACCAAGCCATCGCTATTTCAGAATCTCCTTTAGGGCCTTTTGAAATGCAACCAAATCCAGTAATCGATTATCTTGATACGGAGGATATGTCGATGTGGTACGATACAAAGCGTGATTATTTCTATGGTACGTTTCATGCTCATTCAATGATAGGCATGATTAGTTCGGCCGATGGTGTAAACTGGAAGAAAGCTTCCGAATATGTACTAATGCCAAAAAAAATACCAAGGGTAGAAGGCCCGGAAATTGTCCCGGATCGAATGGAACGACCTTTTATTTATGTGGAAGGAAATGAACCTAGGGTTTTGAGCATGGCTGTAAAAAAGGATGACGAGTCCTATACGGTTTTTGTTCCAATTAAGGAGAAAGAAGAACATCCGGTACCTAATAAAAAACAATTGGCCTGGCAACAGGCAGAACTGGGCGCGATTTTTCATTATGATCTTCATGTATTTGATGGTGTACAATACGGCCAGGGAAACAACCGCATTAATCCCGTTGATGATTATCAGATTTTCAGTCCGGAAGAATTAGATACAGATCAATGGGTGAAGGCTGTAAAGGATGCAGGCTTTACCTTCGCCATATTAACAGCTACTCATGAAACTGGTTTTGCGCTCTTTCAGTCAAATGTAAATCCCTATAGTATGAAGTCCTTAAAGTTTCAGGACGGTAAAGGGGATGTGGTGCGCGATTTTGTGAATTCTTGCCGAAAATATGGCATTAAGCCTGGAGTTTACCTTGGTATTCGCTGGAACTCGTTAATGGGAGTACACGATTTTAAAGTGAATGGGGAAGGTGAGTTTAAGGCGAACCGACAGAAATGGTATAATCGCATGGTTGAAGGAATGGTCAAAGAGATTTGTACTAACTATGGTGAGTTGTTTGAAATTTGGTTTGATGGGGGAGCAGACCACCCGGATAATGGAGCTCCAAATGTCTTGCCGATTGTTCAGCAATATCAGCCCAATTGTCTTTTTTATCACAACGGGCAACTTGCTGAGGCACGCTGGGGTGGATCAGAATCGGGAACGGTGGCATACCCATCTTGGGCAACATTCCCCTATAGGGCAACCGGGGCTGGCGAAAGTGCAAGGAAAAATATTGCCAAGGACGGATTTAAGCTATTGAAAACTGGTGACCCAAACGGAGAATTTTGGGTGCCTGCCATGGCCGATGCTCCATTACGTGGATATAACGGACGTCATGAATGGTTTTGGGAACCAGATGATGAAGCCCATATTTTTCCATTGAATAATCTTATGGAAATGTATTACAAATCGGTTGGTCGCAATGCTACCTTGATTATGGGGCTAACCCCAAATCCCGATGGTTTATTGCCCAAGGCCGATGTACAGAGGCTAAAGGAATGGGGAGATGAAATTAGGAGAAGATTCGCTACACCCATTAAATCTACTAAGGGAGAGGGTGCTAGATTAACTTTGAAATTGGATGGTTTGGGATCAATTGACCATGTGATTATACAAGAGGATATAAAATTTGGAGAACGGATTAGAGAATATAAAATTGAAGCCCGGATAAAAGGGAAATGGCAAGTGTTGGCGAAGGGTGAAAGTGTTGGAAATAAAAGGATAGAACAATTTGAACCTATTATCGCAAGCCGAATTCGGTTGGTGGTTACAAAATTCAATGAAACCCCCAAGATCATGAATTTTAGCGCCTTTTTGGTAAATAAATAAAACAGGTTTTTTGATTAAGACAGCTAAAAAATGCTTAAAGAAAACAATTGATAAGATAATAATTAGCATAATACCTAAATAGATGATTTTAAAGATTAAAATAAGAACATTAGCCTTTTTAATGGCGTTTGGCATCAGCAGTGCATTATCCATGGCTCAAAAATCTGGGGACCTAAAAGACTGGTTGATTGATAATTCCAACTATACTTCCTTGGTGATTCAAAAAGGGAATGATATCAGTTTGTACAACGGACTTGTAAATCGGACCATTAGAATTGCTCCCAATGCAGCAACAATCGAATTCAAGAATTTAACAACGGGAGAATCCATGCTTCGAAGTATAAAACCTGAGGCTGAAGTTTCAATCAATGGCAAAGCCTATGCCGTTGGTGGAT
>JAAETN010000352.1 GCA_024228355.1 Maribacter sp.
CCCCCCCCCCCTCTAAGAGCCTTCGCCCTCATCACGGGGCTCTCCATGGGAGCTATCTTTTCGCGTGAGTTACAATGTAACTTCTAGCGTTATTGTAGGGTCTCCAGATGCCGTGGTTTACTGAAGTGGAGCAGAGGACAGTTTGTGATATGGAGGCCATTTCAACAAAAGCTGCAGAAGTTGTGCTGTTTCCCCAAGTCTGTCAGAAAGGTACTGGTCAGTTTTCTGTATATTATAATACTGTAATTCTGTTTAATTTTGTACTTCATATTTTCGCCAACCAAGGGATTTTTGGTGGGCGAATCATGTTTATTTTCTCCCACCCATAGGGGTGAGCGTTGTGTGTAGAAAGAATGAAGCCAGCTCTGATTCGTAGAGCAGAAATTTTCGAAAAAAATAGGAAACAAAACCCAAATCCATTCTTACTGTGCGTGTTCAGTTTCATATTTGTGTGAAAATGATCTGTTTTGAATCCTGTTATACGTACATGTAAAAATATGTCTTCTCTCCAACATAATCTGCTTAACCATTGCAGTAGGCTAATAAATATTCGCTACGGTACTTTAATTTTCGCCCACCCCCGGGGGTGGGCGAAATGGCGAAAATAAACAGAATTACAGTAGCAGACTTAGGACACATGGCGAGCATAGAAAAGGTATATCTTAAATGAAAGATTCTCGGGATTTTCTTGTGAATTTGCATAAGCGATAAAAAATCATTTGCGTTGTAAATGCAAATTCACATGAAAAACCCACCGATAATTGCTGTTTTCGCTCTTTAGGAGTTAAAACCTTTTGGCAAAGCGGCGGCCACCCTGTATATCACACCCACTAAGCGCAAATGAGCCAAGTACACCTATTTTCCGAAAATACACCCCAGGCGTATTTTCGGAAAATTCCGGTAATGTGTGGATAGACTACGTACATAACTACTGTGTTTCATTATTAATACGTAACGTCGCTGCATATTTTGAAAACGTTAACGTTGTTCCTAGTGTTTTGAAAATATTTTATAAAAAATTATTTACAGTTATTATTTATTTACAAATTATTTATTATTTATTTAAAAATTATTCATGTATATATTATAAATTTTAAAATGGAAAAAGTGGACTTGACTTTTTCAGGAAGCAGTGACGATACGTTTACCCCAAACAGATTGCGTATTTGTTGAACAGCCGCATGGCCTTGAAATTTTTCAGGTACATGGTTTTACAACACGACTCAGTTCAAGATGAAATACCTGGTGAAGTGTAAATTCGATCCACTCATGGATATTCTCTAGAAAGATGGAAAAGAAGAAAGAGTTGATGATGGCTTTTGCACTGAGATTTTGTACAAATGGCACTTTGCACTTTCCAAAAAAAGGGAAGCTGGATTCGATTTTAGTCTATGTGGATTGTTGAGTTTCCGCTTTAGACCTTGACATAAGCTGCTAAGTTTGATGGTGGTTCATTTAATTAGTTCTTGTCGTGTCATACATTAGATCTGTTGCTGGTAAAGATGAGATAAAGTTTCGGTATTCGAAAAAAAACAGGGGCTCAATGTGGATTGTTGAGTTTCCGCTTTAGACCTTGACATAAGCTGTTAAGAACGACTTTTTCTACCGATGGAGAATCACATAATGGGGGGCCGGATAGCTAAAATTTTTACCCTCTACTTTTTGATATGTATGGACTCCTGAACACATTCTAAGATGTATAGCGTTCGAATTTTTCAAATCGGACCGTTCCTCGTTGAGATACAGCACCCTAAAGTTGATACATTCCCTTTTTTCGCAATTCACTCGATTTTTTTACTTATCTGACTGCCATTCAGCAACGACGTGACATAAATCGATGGGGTAAACTTTATCACATTGGGAACTCGTTGGCGATCATTTTGAATGTTTTCACGTCCCCAGAAACCAAACAGTTGCTGAGTAATAGCGGCTGAAAAACTCAGTTCATTTTTGGCCAAAACTGGATTTTTTTCACATAACGTCCAATTTCCAGCTCCAGATGAGCTCTGCGGAAAGCGAATTTAACGGCGTTGGAATCGCAAGGGTTTGGTCATTCGTTTAACATAAAAAAATCGAAAATCGGTTCATGCGCTGTTGAGATATGCCCCATAACATTTGGACCAAAAAAATTA
>JAAETN010000353.1 GCA_024228355.1 Maribacter sp.
ACATAGACCTCGCAGTATTAGCAACCCTACCTCCTATCGCAGGATGCTTACGGCCTAAATAAAGACTTATATTAGCACATCCACGTAACACCCCCTCATTAGCAGTTATATTAATCTCATCTAATATAACCCTCACCTTCTTCATTAACCTATCTACCACCTTGTCTATGTCTTCATCACTTAAATTAGACTCCACCTTCACAGGCATAATCCTACTTTCAATATAAGACAACGTATTATCAGAACTAAATGTAAACATGCCACTCCCAATATCATTGTCCTTATCCATAACACCCTTTTCAGATAAAGGCTTTATACCCGATGTTATTGTGTCAAGATCAAACAATTCATTGTTCTTATCCATAATACACCTTTTCTATTTTTCAACGATTGCGTAGTGGGGAATATATCATAAGTATTACATACATACACACCGTCTACAAATGAAATATGACTTAAATCAAATCAACTTAATTCTATAATTACTATTAATATAGACTTATGACAATCAACGTCTGATAATATATCTTATGTTGTGTTAATAATATCATAAAGTGTTGTAGTGATAGTGTTTAAGAGAATAGGCGATAATATGTAGTATTTATGCACTAATTTAACCAGAAATACCTTAATATTACAGTGTAATTAAGTGATTATAATTATTCCAGATTGTCATAAGTACTGTGTAAGTAAGGATATATAACACTCAAAATAACAAAATAATTATTACGAGAACTAATACATATACATAATGGTTTAGTCGTTTAATACTTTTCCTAATATTGAAATATAAGCATAATAACAATTATAATTTAGTATAACTGGGCAAACATAAAATTGTTTTAGGAGTAATTTATAAGTATAAATTATTAATCTATTGGTAGCAATTTCATTTATTGCTTTCATGGTTTTAAGCCGAACAGATAAAACCATTAAGGCATTCATTATAATAATAAATGAACCGTAGGTCGTTGTCAAGGATAAAATAGATTATTTTGTGAATTATTTTTCACGGTTAATATTGTCATTGTGTCAATAGCAATGTATAGAAATTGTACGAAATGCGAAAATATTTAGTAAGTGGTATGTTGTAAGTTGTTTATGTGTGGTAATGGGAGTCAAGTTGTCATAAGTGGTGTTGAATGTGGTATTTTGTTATGTTTTTGATTGGTTTTTTGTTAAAGGGTTTATTTGAGTATGGCTTATGATGTGGATTTCACACCATGAATATATTATTTCACGATAAATAAATATTTAAACGATTGTGTTGGTTCTGGTGTATTTTGTTAATGTTTGGCATGTTTAATGCGATACTATAGCTTAGTGAGTTTAATTTTATAGATTTTGATTGGGGGTTGTTATGAAAGAAAAATTAGTATTATTGCTTATTATGTGTGTGGTTTATTGGAAAAACTTATTAACTGGTTTTGTTGGACATGGTTCACCAATATCATGTGAAAATGCTTATGCATTGGTAGCAAGTACTCATGTTGAAAACTTTATTCACTGGGTAGTTAAATTATGATAGACAACATGAACGCCTGTGAACGCGAGGCCATTGCTTATGCGGTGGAAGAGTTGGAACTTAAAATTAAAGCCTTAATTGAGGAAATGAGGGAGAAAGAAAATGGGATATGAAACCACATTATTAATCGGTAAAACTTCGGCTAGTACGTTGTGCCATACGCCAGGCTTCCACTCTAAGGTCTCATTTTTCAGTATTTACGCAACTATTGATCTTTACAGATGCGGAAGTGATTCTCATATACTCAAAGTTGATAGGATTAACATAAGTGAAGACACTGTTTATTATTGGTATTATGATGGTCTTGATGCACCGAAGTATGAAGATCGCTACGGTGATAAATTAAAGCCTGTACCAATCAGTGTAGTAATTAATGCGCTACGTAAAGACGTAAAACAAGACGATTATGGGCGATATAAATGGGCATTGGCGTTGTTACGATCAATGGAACGCGATAAAGAAGATAATATCGGAGTGTTACTTTATGGGCATTAATTTAGAAAGCGAGGACAACAATGCTAACAATCCTTAAATGGTGGCTGGCGTTCAGTTTTATCTATGCCGGAACGATGGCATGGTTTTATATTTGGAGGGTTTATTGTGGATGATAATATTTCTGAAAAAATAGGTAAATGGCTGGGCAAGCATCCATTATTATTTGGATATATTCTTGGACTTGCCGTTGGTGGAGCAATAGTAACCATTCTTGCATGGATACCACATTTAATTAAACTATTTACATAATCTTTAACTTCGGGGGATAAAATGCAAGACAAAACAGAAGAACAATACAAACAAGATTACAAAGAAATGGGGGAATTGCTGGGCTATGATTACCTGATAAGGCTACTTATTGACCATAATTGCCGTGTTATAGTACTGGCTGAGGTAATAGGTGATTACCTTCAAACAAAACTAGACATTGAGAAGAACAAAGAGGATCTAAAGAAGGAAGGGTACAAAATATGACTAAAGCACTCGCAATCATAGCGCTAATAGTATTTATTACAATATTCTATCTTGGTTGCTGGAAAGCAGTAGACTTGATTTTCCTTAGACCACCGATTGAATGCAGTAATACCGATTGTGAATGGACAAAAGAAGAACTGGAAGCATCAGACACCTTCAATGACGTTTACCTCACAGAATAGATTCTAAAGCCCTTGGTGCTCATTTAAGGCCAAGGGCATGCCTATGCATGGTATTTCACCTAAATCCAATCTAAATCGCTTCCTGATCTTTTTTTCCTTGTCTGGAACGGTATTTTAACAAAGCTTCTGCGTTGCCTTGACCTCCTGTTCCCTTTCTGCTTTCGTCTTTTCCTAAACGGTAAGGAAACAACGAACATAATGGACTCGTACAATCCACAACTTGAGACGGAGAAAACCCCATACATTCAAGGCATTGATAACGAATAGCTTTTAATGGACTCAATGAAATTGTCCTTGTTCCTCCGTTCTTATCCCTTATTTCATGCTTTATCATTTAAAAACCCCTTCCCTAAACTATCTAACTTGTCATAAAGTTCTGGCTTGCCTTTATACTTAATAATCAATTCATTTGTGTCCTTCATCAACTTAGTAATACGATCATGTCGTTGTGGACTTGTCTTAATATCTGGTTTAGGTGGATTATACCCAACCTTTGGTGACTCCAGTATCGTATCTATAGTTAACGTTACCCGATACAATGAGGGAAAACACTCCTGTTCACTATCCATAATAAGACTACTTACCGCACTTTCTAACGATTTAGCCTCATATTCACACAATTTGCTGTAATATAATGCCTTCTTCTGCTGCAATGTAGACTTCTCAACAGGATACTTCCATCCGTTTACAGCTAGCTTATCAAATAACCTAGAGAATTCTGCTTTAGTCATTATCCCAATATAATTCTTTCCAAGCACATAGTGTTTCTTTTATAGAAGCACGCAAATCATATTTAAAATCACTAAAAAAAACAATTGAAATAATAATAGGCGTGAATGGCAATAACAAAACCCCCCACATTCGTACAATTGTCTTCCCAATAATATTCATCACAAATAATCCTCCCAATTACCTGTATCATTCCCTGACCTGGATACCTTCTGCCTGCCATTCCAGGTAATTACCTTAAGTTTCCAATTCTTTACCGGCTTACCCTTGCAATCCTTCCAATCAGACTCAGTGTAATAATCATAAAAAGTCTGCGGATCTACATTGTACTCTTTCGTTGCAATATAATCCTTGATTTCCTGTATTGTTGGTGTTTTCATTTTCCTTACATTCATATACTATAATTCTAATTTTTCTTTTTCAAGACGATATACTTTTTCTGTAATTGCTTCAGCTAATAATTCATTTGAGTGGCCATAATGCGAATATGGACACAACAAGCTTTTAAATTCATTCAATTCTTTAATCTTAGAATTATAATATTCATTCATTTCATTTAAGCGCTGCATGTCTCTTACAGTAGTTGATATTTTTTTCTTTTTAAACCACACGTTTTATTCTCCAAAATTAGAATTATAACCAATAAATCAAGTAGGTTTTTCGCCTGAATCTTTATCTACACAATAAAAACAAGGAGGATTTATATGACAAGAACATCCTCGTTCTCCCATATCTTCGTCAAAAATATCTACTTCAATATCTAAAACCATCTTTGGCGCAAATGTTCTATCATATCCTTTTCTACCTTCGTCCATTTTACGCCATATCTTTCTTCTTAATGCCCTAACACATTCTCCACAATATCCAAATCCAGAAGCATCAGGAACACAACCACATTTTAATTTAGTCATAACGAGTTTCCATCTATTGCTATGTTAGATGCCTTTTAATTAAACCTTTCATTCCAGAATCTATTTGTCGAAACTATCTTATCGTTACATTCATTACAGTACTGCATCCATTTTGGAACATTACCTTGTTGCCTTGATGGTTTGTTGCAACCCGATGTTCGGCATCTAACAATCAAATCAGCTTTGTCTGTTTTCTTGGCTTCCATTATTCACCCCCCATTATATCCCTCAATATCTCATTCAAACTAGTTACTATCTTATAATGACCCTCCCAAGTGTCACGCAAAACAACCTGAGAAGGCTTGAGCGATGTTTCCTTAACCTTACCTGTCTTCTTGGAAATAGCATCAGGACTCTTGATCTCATACCAATAATTCTTGCCCCTATAACCAACCAGTATGTCATCTTTATTTAACTCAACCGTTACATTCGGAATTGATCGTAAACTATTTACAATAGCAAGCTGATTCTTGTCTATCCTTGCATTTACTCTGTGTTTGTACATAATATTCAAATAATATAACATTGAATTAAATCAGATCCAATAGGATAAAAGCAAATAATATTATTTAATTATATATCACCCTATTTGGCCTTGACCATTATAACCAAGCTGAGCCATTCTATTTTTAATAAGCTCAATCCGTTGAGATGCTGACTCCTGCTGTACCATCGCCACCCTTGCATTCATAAACGTAGACATTGCCCTCATTGTTTTCAACTTTGTAAAATCAGTATTGTCCAACTTGTCTTTCTGTAACAATGCCAAACCTACATCACATACAGCTTGCAAATCATCATTAATCTTGTCTCTGTCAATCGGCTTCACTATAAACCTCCTAAATAAATGTTAAATTTTACTTTTATATCGTGATTTTCTCTAATAAAACACGATAATAACAAAACAAAATTTGTATCGCATCCCATTTCATTCCATCCAATTCCATCCAATTTGATTTGATTTTAAGTATAATTAAATTATATTCCATCGAATTAGAGCGAATCATATACAACCCTAAAATTAAATATCATTCCATCGTATACTATCCCATCAAACTCAAACCAATATTCCCATACTTATTTAATAATATCTGATGTTATACGATCAAATCCCATTAAACCCAAACCAATATTCCCATACTTATTTAATAATATCGGATGACGTAACATCGGAATAGATAGAATTTGATTTTAAATAAAATAGCATCCGATTGTGTTCAACCCTATCAAACCCAAACAAACTTACCAAATCTTGCACGAAAAGCACCCAGACCAATACCCCCACACTTATTTAATACTAATTCAATTTGTTCTTCTGTAAACAACTCATCATCAAAATGCATCGTTGCATCAAACGTAGTTTCAGGATTAATATATTCATAAGCCTTAAAGAATGATCTTACCGCAGTTACCGTATAAGTGTCCACACCATCAGGC
>JAAETN010000354.1 GCA_024228355.1 Maribacter sp.
CGTGAATTCTTGGTGCACCCCACAATGGATTAGCCATTGCCATTGTATGAATTAGGTTCCTTATTTCCTGGCTAATACGTGGGCGACCAGGGTTTTTGGACCTGGACTTCCATCTCCAGAACAATTTGAATCCTTTCTTATGCCAACCGATAACGGTTTCTGGTTTCAAAATAATTAATGACTTCTGCCAACTATTCCAAAAGAGATAAAGGATGATCCAAAACAAGCGATCTTTGGTCTTGATTTGTGGCCTTTTGATAGAACGGTTCAAAACTATCAGTTGTTGATGCAGGGCTAGATTTTTTGCAGTGAGATTTGCTATTAAGTTGAATGTTGCAAGGATATTTCGTATAAGTTTTATTATAGTTTTCATATGTGTATGGAACCAAGTTTACAGCTCCAATATAATTGTCAACCAAATCAACACTTATGAATATTTGCGAGGGACAATAGTTCTCTTAAAGAAATTCATTCAGTAGGTATTCCGTTCATAAGATTACAAAATCCTTCACTGCAAAGGCGCAGGGAGCGCAAAGTAAAACTTATTAACTACAAAAAACAAACATCAAAATCAACCTGGCTTAAAAATAG
>JAAETN010000355.1 GCA_024228355.1 Maribacter sp.
ACATTGAATTGAAACTTTTTGACGGTCTCTAAATCCTTAAATTAAGGTCCTTGATTTATACTTGTTGTCTAATTACCATTGTCCCATACGTACCCGTAGGCCGGAGCGTACCAAATGCGATTCGCCATTATCATCCAAGAATTTTTGCCAAGCTTTGTTATTAGCAGTTTTCTGCGCATCGGAGCGTAAATGATTGGCACCTCCTATGGCGCTCTTAAAGTCTTTGAACCCATTGATTACCCAACGATTTTCACCATCAGAAGAGGCCCCAGCGGTAAAATTGCCCATCATGTTGAGCATTCCAGCAGGGGTGTTGCCCTTTAGATAGGTCTCATAGGCACTGTCCCACTTTGGACCATTATCAGCATGTACGAGAAAATATTTTTGGACCGGGAAGTCTTGACTCAGGTCGCCCATATGCGACTTTCTTGTTCCCATGCGTGAACCGTAGCCTTCTTTAATATGCTGGTTCAATTTCACCAAGAACAATTCCCAAGGAGCACCCCCCACGTTGGCGTACATATTGCCTAAAGCGTCCAAAGACCCGGAAAAACCAATGGAATGAGTAAAGTTGTTACCAGGGTCGTTAAAGTGGTTTTCATATAATGTCACGGTTACTCCCTCTGTTTTGTTGGCTGTAAAATAATCATTCGTCAACTTGTAGAATGTTTCTACATTCTGTGGTTCTACTACCATATAATAATTTGTCCAATAGGCCTCTTGTGCGCTTAGCGTGCACGTCATACATACAAGTAAGCAAAAAAATACTTTTTTCATTGTTGATTGTTTTAAGTTAGATATATACTATTGCAGCGTAAAGGCGCATGCTTAACATCGCATTGACCATGTCGTTGCATTACAAAAGTTACGTTATACCCATCGTTTAGAAGAATATATTAGGACGAAGTCCAAGGAATTTTGTCCGAGGAACGGCAAAAATTGTCCTAAGTGTAATGAGTATCTGGCAAAGAAAAGGACCCAAACCTTACACAAGGGTTTGCTTGGATGACCAAAAAGCAAATTCAGTCATATACCACATTGAAATACCATAATTGTTATCAAAACCTATTGCAATTTTTAGCTACCTTAGTACCCGTCAAAATGCAACACTATGGAATTTAATTTAGCAGAAAAATTGGCCTTGATAAAGGCGGTCGATGAGGTAATTTATGTAGATGGAAAGGTAGACACAGAGGAGATGGATTTTATGACCCAATTAATGGATACCTTGAACTTTGATCGATTGTTGGTAGAAGAGGCACGTAAAATAACGGCCAAAGAATGCCTATCTATTCTTAAAGGCATGACCTACGAAAAAAAGCAGGCGCTTTCCGAATTGCTTAATGAAATGGCAAATGTCGATGGCGAGTTCAATAAAGACGAATACCGTTTGATCTTTAACCTACTTCATGAAGTAGGTATTAATCAGGATCTTGAAGACCAATAGGTTTTGTGATAAAACGGCCAAAACCACTTCTTTAAAAGCCCTAAAAAACGACCATACCTATCTATAGGGTAGTATCATTGACTATTTTTCTGATATTGGTTAGTAACAATATCTATTTGTCGCAATACTAAATTCATGAGTGATTTTAAACATGAAAAGTTATTTAAGTTTAATTGGCAATTTGGTCTGGCGCTAATATTAGTATTCGGAATTCCTAGATTTTTGATCGTTTTACAAGCCAATGCAACAGGGAATTACAATTTCACTTCCATTGTTTTCCTTTTAATGTGGATAACTCCTTTTGTGCTACTGACAAAACAAGGAAGACGAACAATAGGAATGAAAAAGCCTGAAAACTATAATTGGTTGTTATACTCATTCTTCATGGGAATTGTCCTTTGTGCAATAGTCTATTTAATTGGGACATGGTTATATCATAGTTCAATTGACAATTGGTTTGTCTATATCTCTAATTCATATGGCAGTATCCCAAGCGAAGCATTAACGGGAAACGACCGAAACAGCTACTTCCTTATTTTTGCCGTTATTGGTATGACTTTTAGTCCCATTGGTGAAGAGTTATTGTATCGCGGACTCATTCATCGAAGTTTAGTCCCTAAATTTGGAAATAATAAGGCGTCTATTCTCGACAGTCTCGCTTTTGCCATTACACATTTAGCCCATTTTGGCATTATTTATTCCCTTGGGAACTGGAGCTTTCATTTTATTCCAGCTTTGATTTGGATGTTCTTGATATTTCTTACAGGGCGCCTATTTTTCTATTGTAAATTAAAAACAGGATCCATTTATGGGGCAATTATTGGCCATGCCGGTTTTAATCTAGCAATGACCTATTTTATATTTTATCAGGTACTATAAATGACGAAAACCAGAAACTGCTCCTATAATAAACCTTGGTGCACTTCTTTAAAAGACCTAAAATCGATCTTACCATTAGCTGGTTTATCTTCCTTAATTATTTATTCCGATATTCGTTCGTAACTATATCCTTTTGGTGCAAACATCTACAGGATATTTCAAATTATTTTGCTCATGAAAACTAGAAAGATCCTCGCCTCGGTATTTATAATTTTGGCACTTACACTTGGGGTTATATTCTATTTGGAGATTGAATTTCCAACGGGTTTAGAGCACTATTTTAAAATAGAATATTATAGTCAATTTGGTCCCTTGGCAATTAGTGTTGAGCTATTGATTGCTGGTATTTATCTTTTTATTCCACACTCAAAAGTCAATTTTACATTGGCATTATTTGGATTTACTGCATTGTTAGATCCAATTTTCAATTCAATAGGACTTTTTTCAAGCATGGTACCGTTATATGCTACGGTTCTTTTCATCTGTTGTGCATTATTGTCGCTATGGATAGCTTTTTCAGACATTTTCAAAATTGGAAGGATATCTTTGATGGGGGCCTTCGCTAGTTTCATTCTCGGAAATGCCGTAGAACTGTTTTTTAATTATTGGTGAAAAATATCCGTCCTATACAATTACACTTTGCCAAATGGAAAAAAGTAGATGTTCGCTGACAATGACTTATATAAAAACCTAAATCTTCCTCAATTAATACCCTAAAAAACGTTAACAATAAGTTCAACAACCCTTTAAATACTAAATGTGATTCCCACATTGATCGTTGAAGAACGGTCATTTTCAAGTTCTGACGAAAAACTGGTGTAGAAATAGTTGTAAAGTGCGGAAAGGCCAATATGATCCGTTAAAGGTATTTCGGCCTTGACCTGACATAATATCCTATGGTTTTGAATATCCCGGTAGAGTGGTTGAAAATAAAGGGTTGCAATAAGGTCAAGATGTATCTTTTCGAACGATTGGTTCAGGGATAAATAACTGCTATTACGATGATTGTAAAACCGTTGATCTATGCCATTTTGTTTCTCAATCTCGTACATATATGAATTACCGAAATAGGCTTGGGTATTTTTTTTGTCAATCATCTTAAAGCGGAGGCCGACACCGACGAGATTTCTTCGGATGATGGTCAATTGTGTATTGTTTTGATTTTGAACGAAAGTTTCTAATCGGAAAAACTGGGATAATTTACGATTGTATCTTGCATGAAAAAACCAAGAATTCTGAAAATCCTTTTCATCAGTCCGGACCAAATTATAATTCAGTACCAAAAAATATATTTTATTAAGATCCTTGGATTTGAATTGCGTTGAAATATTTGTATTCATTGCCAGTACATATTCCCCGTTATTATCAGTATAATTGAAAAGCAGATCGCTCTTAAGTACAAAACGTGTAGAATCAGTGTGCATGCGCTTGGCTTCGATGTTCACTAATTGCGCTTGGGATGTAATGCCAAGGAAGAGATATATAAGGAATGCTGCTATGCGCAAATAGTTCATCGATTTTAATGTATGCGCAAAGATATTCAAAATAGCGCTGCTGAGCTTGTCGTAGTACGATCATAATTGTTTAGGATATGAATCCAAAAAATCGATTTCCCTTCAATTCTCAATATGCTGTTAAGATCATTTTCCTGGACTTATACATCAAATCTTCTTCGTATCTTAGGGTTGGTACAAATTAAAGTTATGAAAACTTGGTATTCCATTTTCCGCGCGATTACTGCATTTTGTTTGCTGATGACCTTTACGTATGCCACTAATGTATTTGCGCAGGACACTGAACTCGACAAAAAGGTGAAGGCCTTTCTTGAAAGTAGAGAGGGCCAATGGTACGATCTAAATGTCCCTTCTTCGGATGGTCAATTGCTTTATAACCTTATTGTAAAAAATGGCTATACGCAAGCCTTGGAAATTGGCACCTCTACCGGGCATTCCACTATTTGGATAGCTTGGGCCCTAAGCAAGACTGGCGGCAAGGTAATTACAATCGAAATTGATGAAGCCCGCTACCAAAAAGCCTTGTCCAATTTTAAGAAAGCCGGCCTTTCACCCTTTATAGATGCCCGCCTGGCAAATGCCCATACCTTGGTCAAAGAACTCAAAGGCCCTTTTGATTTTGTCTTCAGTGATGCCGATAAAGGCTGGTATATCAATTACTTTAAGGATGTAGAACCCAAACTAAAAAGCGGCGGTTGCTTTACGGCCCACAATGTACGCCCTGCAAGTGGTAATGAAAACTATGGCACCGGAGCCTATCTAGGGTATGTGCAAAAGCTAAGGAACTATACCACCACCGTAGACAACTCGGGCCGGGGATTGGCCATCAGCTATAAAAAATAGAAAGCTAAGGGTACCAAAAAGACCTTCCTATTGGTTAGCAATATTTAAGCCTATTTAAATCAAAGTGTCAGCGGAAATGAATAGCCAAACGTAATTGGCAACTTGTCATTTGATTAAGCCAATTTAGCTTTGTTTCTTTTTGTAGTAAAAGACAAGGCTTTCTTTACCCTTGAATTTTTGAACTTGTACAAACGAGCCACTGTGTTCTCGTTAGTAGTAGAAGTAACGATGCTCATTTCAATAGTTTCTACCTTAACATCAACCTTAGCATCCTGGGCTTGAACTGTTACTCCGATTGTAAGAACAAAGATTAAAGTTAAGATAGTTTTCATGACTTGCGTTTTTATATAATAAAAACGCAGCAAGGTGTATCCAACTAGGTTGTAAAACGTTCAAAACCCCTTATTTTTAGGTAACTGACAGAAATCGGGATAAAGTGCAGAAAATGCTCGATGAACGTAACCCAACCCAAAAACAGCTTACCGAAAGTAT
>JAAETN010000356.1 GCA_024228355.1 Maribacter sp.
AATCCACAGCAATCCAAGTTCGGCTAAACTCCTTCGATCAGAGAAGAATGCTTGTTGCTTGCCAGTCAATTTGTCTCTTGTGTGACCAAAGCAGTCTTTAAGGATTCACTAATATGATCGCATTAACACCCTATCTGCCCGTGAATAACTGCCCATAAAAGTAGTGCTAAATAACGACATCAGGAGCGTCGTTTTGACAAAGGTTTTATGTAATTGTTTTAGGCATGTTGTTTCTGAATCTATATTAGAAAGAATTGCTCTCTGACCCGGGTTTCCTTTCTTCATTATCTAGTTTATCACCTGAAACATCCTCTTCATCAGGTTCAGGTTCAAGAGTTAAAATATAATTGTCGAAACAATGCAGGTTGACATTTCTCTCTTTACAGGCTTCTTCTAATTCATTTTTCTTTAAGCTGGTAGCAAATATCACTTGGCCGTTATATGTATCGGCTTCAGAGGCTTTAGCTATAAGGTTTGAGAAGCTTAGGTGGCTTGCTTCATGCTGCCGCGGCTCATCAAAAACAATAAAACCACTATGTAAAACATTACTATGTTTCCCGGCAAGTTGTAACAATGCCAACGTATATGACCATATGATACGGATATAATCACTAGCCGAAGTCTCAGCAACAATATCATACCCTTCTTGCTCAGGCCTTAGTGTTTGATCAGATATTGAAATGGCTCCAATAGCGGATGGAGTAAAATTAAAAGCTGTAAGATTGCCTTTTATAAGCGTTAAAAGCTCCCTAATTATTAAAGATTTATCAGCATTAGAAGATGGTTTGCGAAAAACTTTGAGTGAGTCATTTGCAGTTTTCCAAGAAGAATATATTCGTGTTGACTGACCTTTCAAATCATTAAGAGAAGCACCAAGCTTTTCCGCTTCTCTAAAATCTATTTCGGCTTGTATTTGGTTTCTTAATAGTGCCTTAGTATCCCCATTTATATCATTAATGTCCTCTCGTAGTTCCTTTAACACTTCCTCTTCTTTGTGGATACGTGCTTTCAGCAGTTTTCCTTGAGATTGAAATGTCTTTAAGGCTTCAACACTTCTCACTTTGATGTTTACATAAAAGTCAGTTTGGCTTTTAAGAAATTCAATATTTTCCTCAAGAGTCATAGGCTCTCGTTTTACAGTCCTATTGCCTAGAGTGTCATATAGTTCTGACTCGCAAATAGGGCACGTTTTTGTTTCAAGATCAGCACTGATAGAGCTTCCTACTATTTTAAGGCGCCTAAGTTGTTGGTACCTATCTAACTCATTTTTCAAAATTGAAAGCTTATTTTCTACATCGGTTAGAGATAGCATAGCAATCTCAGTTTCAGATGACTTTTTCTCAGCCTCTCTACGGAGCCGTCTTAATACAGCTTGTTGGTTACTAAGATTTTCATCATCTGGAGTTGCATTGGAAATATCTTTTGATAGTTGCTCTATCTGCTTTTTAAGAGTTCTTCGACGCTCCGATACTGAATACGTTGTATCACCACCCTGATACTGAAATTCAATATCATAGCTATCTTTATAATTTTTTATATCCGGTATTCTGTTAAGGATAACTGAGTTGAAATCAGCGATTCCCTCTGCTGAATTTTTTAACTGCTCCCAATCCTTCTCTAAGGCGTCGATAGAATTCTTTAATCTAGTTACCTTTTTATCATGCTCAAAGCTATCAATACCTAGGCAAAATTCAACTGCAGACTTCTTAACATTTTTAATGCCATAGCTAGTCGGTATGTTTGCTTGTATTTCAGACCACCCTCTTTTTTGTTCGATGAAAAACAATGGGAATACACATTCAATATAGAGCTTTATTTCATTACCATCAAAAGTCACTACGTTTGGTAAATCCCAACCTATAAATTCAGCCAACCAATGATGGAAACCACGCTCACTTTTAGCTGATCCAACACTCCCGGCCGAGCCTAGAAAATAGTCATGTGTTTCACCATCCTGAAAAATAGAAACCTTATTTTCATCGCCAAGAATATCTCTGGTAGTTATCGCAGTTTTACCCATATTGTTAGTTGCAGTAATACTTACACGAGAATAACTTACAAAGAATGGATTCTCCTCTTGTTTGTTGTCATATATGACTTCATACAATGATTTTGGAAATGGCCGCTTACTTCTAGGACCAAGTATCGGCTCCAATCCAAGTCCGTAAGCAATTGCATTTACGCAAGTGGATTTTCCTGATGAGTTTTCCGCTCTAATGACGTTTAATCCTTTAAATAAAGGAATATTGGTAGAAAATCTTCCACCATTTGTTTCTGCGACAATCTGGATATTGTCAATGGTTAGACCGAGCATCAAAGAAGTCCCTCAGTTATTCCTTTTATTTTTTTATCACTAAGTTTCTTACCTATATTGGTTAAAAACCATATTTCCTCACTCATAATATCGTTATCAAGCAATAGCTGATGAATTTCTAAACCTGCATCAGTTATATGAAGCCGTGAATCTTCTAAGCGATTAAATCCTTTTGCAAGGGCAAACTCAACCGCCTTGTAAGTGGCAGTATCAGCAGAAACTAGCGGAATATCCCTAGTTCGTTCATAAAGATAATTCTCATATTCATCCCACCTATGCTGACGAATAAGCATCCATACAAGCATATTTACTTTTTTAACACTCAAATAACGCTTATCTCCCGACAAGGTAGCTATTGAAACCAGTATTAGACATATTCGCCATAACGGTCGCATTTCAATAGGAACTGAATATGGCTTGTTGCTAATAATAGGTTTTATTGAAGCGTTATTAGTCATTTACAAAATCCATGTAGCATTCTGCAATCCATTTCGACAAATACCCGAAAGATAATGATTGCTTATTTTTATCTGAGAAAAACTTTGAGTATTTTTCAAAAGCATCTTTATTACTACTGACAACACGCTTAACAAATTCCTTATCAATATCTTTTTCTAGTATTGATTCATCTTGCATTGTTTCAAGCTGCGCCCTAGCACTGTCCTCAACCTGGCCATATAAATCTGGATGGTCTTCTCTTAACTGATCGAGAAACTTATTTATCTGAATGTATTTAGTAACGACTCGATCTTGGAAATCTCCTGCCGCATCACCAAGCATAGCTTTAGACTTTCTTTCGATATTCCCTGAAAACTCTGAATTCCCCCCTTTCCATATTGCCTTATCAGCATCGGTCACATCCATTAAAGGGATGTCTATCGTCTTTAAGTACATATTCTGAGCAAATAATTTACCCGCAGGAAAAGAGTCAGCAGTTTCAATTTTGACCTGAAATTTTTCATCATCTAAATAGGCAATGTCTCTTTCTATAGTTTCTTTTTTCTTCTTATTACAATATGTAATCAAATCCTTGGATTTAAGCTCTTGAGTAAGTAATACCCATTGCTTTACTTTAATATCACCCAGCATTTTTCCAACGCCATCTTCATATTCTTTTAATTTTTTTAGATCATCGTTGATCTTTTTCTGAATTTTATTTTTATATTTCGCCATGTCTACGGCAAGATCTGGGTAATAACATTGGAATATAGTTCCATCAGCTGTATAAAACTCTATCCCATAATCACCACTATCTTCATCGGGGACTGACCAAAAGTTTGGCTGACCATAATGATTACGAAGCATAATTTCACAAAATGCCTCCCACTCATATTCTGTCATGTCATCGGTATATGAACTCATTACTGAATCCTTATTAGCTTTTTAACAACTTTGCAGCTTCCGTATCATAACGATACTCACCAATAGTCCCATCTTTGATCTTTTCTACAACTTCATCAATCACAAAAAGGAGTAACAGGGTCAGGTCTTGCCTCTTGGGAAATCCAGGGACAGTTTACTTAATTGCATTCATTATATCCGCATCATTAATGAGATCAATAGATTACTTGATGTCCGCTTTGTGCCGTTGACTGCCCAAAAGAAAAAATCAAAGTAGCATTTACAGCATTAAATTGGACCAAATTTAAGCCGGAATTTGAATCAAATCTGCGAGAGGACCGAAACAGGCTCCCTCTGAATCATTTGTACCCAACTGGGGTATAGGGTTTCATGCCCTATAACGCGGAAAAGGGACAAAAAAGGAGATAAAAGCCTTAGCGTACGTTTTCGTTCCGTTGGGTCTCAAACCCATCAATAGTTAAATGCTCTTGCCTCAGTTAGCTTTCTATGTGCTGTGGCTTCTATCTCAGCAACCTTCTTCAGGGTGAGGCCAAAGAGTTCGGCCACATCCTCCAGAGATCGCTGTGG
>JAAETN010000357.1 GCA_024228355.1 Maribacter sp.
CGATTCAATACCCCAACCCCTTATAGACCAATTGAAAGTAGGCGGTAGAATGATCATTCCCGTGGGACCCAATCATGGAATCCGCCAATTGGTATTGGTTATCAAAAAGAAAAATAAGATCATCAAGAAAAACTTAATGCCCGTTCGTTTTGTTCCATTTACTAGAAATAATAAGATCAAGTCTAATGGTTAACTAATACCAAATTAAAAGATAAGAAAACCCTGGTTAAAGAAACAACCATTGAAACGGCAGAAATACCATGGCGAAAAATTATCCTAGATCTTATCATTAGAAGTAGATTACAGAGTAAAAAATGTTCACCACAATGTTTTATAATACTTTTAATAGTTTCGGATTTACCTAAGGCCATCCCCAAATAAGAATAATGCTCCATGAACAATACGAATTCCATAGGATTAACTACAGCAACGGCCATCGTAATCGCAAATATGATAGGGGCCGGTATCTTTACAAGCCTGGGATTTCAATTAGTAGACACGGTAAATACCTGGTCAATAACGATTTTGTGGTGTCTTGGGGCATTAATGGCGCTATGCGGGGCTTTGAGCTATGCCGAAATTGCAACTTATTGGGCACGTTCTGGCGGGGAATACCATTTTCTATCAAAGGCCTTTCATCCGGTATTGGGGTATTTGTCTGGCTGGGTTTCACTAACAATAGGATTTTCAGCCCCTATAGCCTTGTCAGGAATGGCCTTGGGAGCCTATGTTGCACCCTATCTTGATCTTTCAGAAATGGCCTTGGCCATATTTACGATTCTTATTATCAGTTTTTTCCATTCCTTAAGCATCAAAAGGAGCGGCATATTACAAAACTCAACCACCCTTCTGAAGATTATCCTGATTCTTATCATCATCTATTTCGGGCTTACCCGTATTCCGGAATCATCTGCATTTCATTTTGGCGACAGTTGGAAGCAGGAATTGCTGCTGCCCGCATTTGCCGTCTCTTTCGTCTATGTTACTTTTTCTTATTCAGGCTGGAACGCCGCAGCCTATATCGTGGATGAGATAAGGGACGTTCGTAAAAATCTGCCGAGGGCTTTGCTTCTGGGAACCCTTGTGGTGAGCTTACTTTATTTGTTGCTGAACTTTGTATTCCTAAGACAGAATCCGCTGGAAACAATTAGGGGGCAACTGGAAATCGGACAGCTGACCGCAATTTCCATTTTTGGCGAAAAAGGAGGGGAGCTGATCAGTTTTGGGATAGCCTTAATGCTCATTTCGAGTATAAGTGCAATGGTCTGGGCAGGGCCTAGGGTGACCCAAGTAATGGGAGAAGACCATGCCCTTTGGAGGTGGTTTTCTGTAAAAACCAGAAAAAGGGTTCCACTTAGGGCCATTTGGCTCCAAACCGTAATAACCCTGATATTGTTGTTCACCGGAACCTTTGAACAGGTAATGGTCTACAGTGGTTTTGTGTTACAATTGTTTGCAGCATTAGCGGTAAGCGCAGTGTTCGTGGTACGACGAAGGAATAAGATTAAAAGTGGATTCAGGAGTCCGTTTTTCCCGATACCTCAAATCATCTTTTTGATCTTGAGTGCTTGGGTGCTCATTTATTTGGTATTCGCCCAACCTTTTGAAACTGGTCTTGGTCTTCTTAATCTGGTTTTGGGTTTAATGGTTTATAAATTTGATGGATTTTATAGCAAAAAGAGGAATCATGTTTAACAGATTTTCAATGAAGCAGTTGCCAATTTTAGTTTGAGGACTAGCCTAGAGAATTAACAAAATTTATATATAAAAAGATGTGATAAAGGTGTATTTTAAAGGCATGAATCAATTGAAAGCTATAGTATTGACTGGCATGACCCTAGGGTTGTTATGGAGTTGTGGCAGTACAAAAAGTGCAGAGTCCATAACCATGAAAAACCAACAGTTTGCAGCATTAAAGGAACTGGTGGCTACCAAATCATTTGTGGTTGCTGTAGAATCCGCATATCCTTTGCAAACTTATGCTGTGATGCAGGTAACCAATGCATTACTACAAAATACTGGAAATACAGGTAGTCGCATCCCATTAATTGGAAATGGGAATTATATAAAGATTAAGGGCGATACCGTACAAGCCGAATTAGCTTATTATGGGGAAGTCAGAATGGTTAGCTCATTGAATCCAAGAGATAGTGGGATTAATTTTGAAGGAGTACCCTCTACGTTTGATGTAACGGAAAACGAAAAAAAGCAAACGATCAAACTCGAATTTGAAATTAAATCCAAATCAGACCTATTTTCCGTGATTATGCAATTGTACGCGAATAAGCGCGCTATAGTTTTTATTAACAGTATGACCCGAACTTCCATACGATATGAAGGTAAGCTCAATGCGATTGAAGAGCCAAAAACCAGTTCGAGGAATTGAACACAGAGCAGTGGATGGGGAAGGTCAGATGACAGGTGTACTGACTACATTTCCAACATAGTTACATGCAATTTTTAGGTTATTAATATTGGACATTTATTTCATATGTGTTTCCCGTAAATAATTGGGTATTTAAAATCGCAAAGGAAAATACTATTAATCGTAATTATTTTAATAAAATTCATTAAATTGTATAACGAGCCACCAAGCTGGAAAAGATGGATTTTTACGACCTTACAAATTCGGATACTGCGGTAAATATCAAGCGATTACTTGCAAAGAGAAAAGGCATTTTAGGTAATGGCACTCAAATTAAAATAGTAATGCTTTTGGAGACAAGTAGCTATCTGCATAGACTTGAAGCCAACCAGTTTAGCATCTTTACGCAAAAATTCCATAAAAGTATTTCAAAAACACTGAAACACTTTGAAGGCGAAGTAGTTAAAAAGGATGACCATACCTATTTGGTAGTGTTTACCACAGCAACCAATGCAGTTTTGTGTGCGTTAAAAATACAGGCTAACTTTAAGTATATCACCCCAAAATTCGATAAAGACGGTCGTCAACTAAAAATTGGCATAAGTTCGTTAGATGCTGATAGGGAGAAGAGCAATGCTACTTTTGAAGCAATAACAGGCGCTTCCCGAATGTGCGCCTTTGTAGCCAATCAACTGGTTATATCACAGGGAGTGAAAGTCCTTTACGAAAATGAAAATCGTAATGCCCGGATCGATAGGGAACTGATCCGGATCTTAAAGCCTAGGGAGGAATCTTTTTTAACCCGTTTGATAGTATGTTGCGAAAAAATGTCCACCAAGTCTAATTTTAATGTCAGCACTTTAGGCACCGAATTGGGTTTGGGTAGATCCCAACTTTATCGTAAAGTGATTAGATTAACCAGAAAATCTCCTAGTACTTTCATTAGAGAATTTAGACTGCGAAGGGCAATAGGCTTTTTGCATGAACATATGCATGACACCATATCACAAATTGCCGTGGAGTCCGGATTCAAAAGTCCCACCTACTTTTCCCGATGTTTCAATATCAGGTTCGGTATTCTCCCTTCAAAATATATCCAACAGCATACCTACTGATTATATATTTCCTTTGTATTGACAAACAAAATCCTTTTCGCCAAGTTTTCTTTATTCACTTAAGGTCTTTGCGCTGTAGGATGTTTTACTAAATTGAAATGGTTATATTCAGGAACTTCCACAAAAAAAGCAAACAAGGGACGTGAGAAGTAATAGGAAATATCTCATGAATTTTCTCTTACCACTTTACAAGGGTTACCATAAGCTACGCAGTTATCAGGTATATTTTTAGTAACCACACTTCCAATGCCAATGATAGTGTTGGCACCAATTGAGATATTATCTTTGATAATGGCTCCAGAGCCAATTTCACATCCTTCTCCAATAGTAATATTTCCTGAAAGCACAACCCCTGGATTAATATCGGTAAATGCACCAATAACATTGTGATGGCCAATGAGACTTCCCCGTTTAATAAAAACCCCAAACTCAATCGTTACCTGAGAACTGATTACTACATGCGGTTCTATCAAAACACCTTTTTCGATACGGGAGGAACTTGCGATATAGGCTGAGGGGTGAATGATTTGATTATACCTATTTTTGCCGATACCATGTTTTTGATAAAAGTCATTGAAAATTGCCATTTTACTTTTTGGTCCAGGTGTAGCTATAAACACTTTGTCCGTAGCCTTGGGCGAAGCACCTACTGGCATTATTTTATAATCCAAAGCTTGTATTGGCATAAAAGGGGCTGTTGATTTGTCAATATTGGGATAAAACAAAAAAATAGACGCACCATAAATTTCTTTCATTAGATCAAGTGTAACAGTCACGGAGTCTATTGAACTTCCTAAAAGATGCATTTTTCCCATAATGTTGAAGCTTAATTTTTACTAAGGTTATTTTTTTTGAATTATTTTATTGTAAACTTTTTCTACCATATTTACCATGTCCTGGATGTAAATTCATCTTATCCCTAAATTCGGAAGAAGTCATTACCTTCCTACCATTTGCCTTCGCAATGGTATGTACACGATTTAGTAAATCTGAGTTGGTTGCCAGTTGTGTCCGTTTATCATCAAACCAAATATTGTCCTCAAGGCCAACACGAACACCACCTCCCACTGCAATGGAGAGTGAGTTCATTTTTAACTGGTTATCCCCAATACCTGCTAAACTCCAGAACGAATTCTCAGGAACATCGTTAATCATTATTCCCGCATGCAAAACGTCTGCTTGGGCACAAGCAATATTCCCTAAAAGAAGATTAAAATAGTAAGGTGGTTCAATTAACTTCTTTTTCTCTAAATATTTGGCATAATTAATCATGCCCATATCAAATGCCTCTAGTTCAGGAGCAATACCTTCTTTTTTCATAATAGCTGCTAAGTCCTGAATCATTTTAGGTGAATTAGTGCTGGCTACATAATTGAAATTTAAAGAACTTAATGTCAAACTACCCATATCAGGTTTTAAATTGCCTTTTAAGAATAAAGAGTCAGACCTTTGGTCCAATTCCCTGAAGTTTCTTCCACTCAAGGAAGTACAGATTACTAAATCAGGAGCATATTTACGAATCCCTTCAATTATTTTCGCATAGATCTCTTTCTTGAAGGATGGCTCATCCGTTTCTGGATTTCTGGCATGTAAATGAACCATTGTAATCCCGATTTCTGAAGCAAGATGCACGTCTTCGACAATTTCAGAAACGCTAATAGGTACATAAGGTGTCATTTTCTTAGTAGGAATCATACCTGTAGGTGTGAAGTTTATAATTAAATTGTCATTCATAGAATATATTATTTGTTATACTTGGATAGAGGTCTACTTTGGTTTACTAATTAATTGAAAACAAAAAAGAATTGCATGCAAGATAATTCTTATTCAAGAATTGAATGACTTAAATAACTCGCTTTTCAAAAACAACTAGAAGCCTATGAAATTGAATCATCATTGCGCAACTGAAGAAGTTACAGCTGAGACAGTAACTTAAATATCGCAAGAAGGTTTTTGAAGACAACTAAAATACTGTTTCAAGGGCATTTAGTATTGATATTGGACTGGTAAATAAACGGTCTTATAAAAAATTGTTTTTCAATTGCTCAAGGAACAATTGAAAAGAGAATCAACTTAGGGTGAGAGGGTATTGTTTCCGTTTCTTATATAAGCTAACAATCCCAAAGTAATTTTTTGTTGATTAATACTGTATTTTATTGAATATTTTGGTAACTTTCTAGTACTTATTAAATTGATTGGTTAATAAACCCATAGTATACTTTTATGGAAGATAAAAAACAAGAATCGGGCTCGCAACCGAAAAAAGCGATAACCAGACGAAGTTTCCTCAGAGGTGCTGGATTATCTACTGCAGGCAGTGTATTGTTGACAACAAATGCATTTGCAATAGACTATAATGAATATCCTGTGGCCGGGGAGGAATTTGGACCTGATGCCATAACCATTAAAATGAAGGTAAATGGTATAACAAAGTCTCTTAGTGTTGAACCGAGAACTACATTGGCTTCAGCCTTAAGGGATCATTTGGAGCTGACCGGTACCAAGGTCGTCTGTGATCGGGGCTCTTGCTCGGCATGTACGGTATATTTGGATGGTGAGCCAGTGAATTCCTGCATGCTTTCGGTATTTGACGTAGGTGAAAAAGAAGTTACAACCATTGAGGGCATTGCTAAAGATGGTGAGTTGCACCCAGTACAGCAGGCCTTTATCGAGCATGATGCTTCACAATGTGGCTATTGCACTCCTGGTATGGTCATGTCTTGTGTGCATCTTGTGGATAACAATACCAATCCAAATTTAGAAGATGTGAAAAAGGCCACTCGCGGCAACCTCTGTCGTTGTGGAACCCACCCGCATGTATTTAAGGCTACTTTGGACGCATCAAAAAAAACAATATAATATGGATACTAGAAAAGATAAATTCCCGCACGGTATTCCTGGACACAATTTAAGTGAAATAGAAAGGGAAATTCCAATTGAAGAACCACCAGCATGGCCTGTCAACGATAAGTTGAAAGTAATTGGAAAAAGGGTGACAAGAATCGATGCCCTCGATAAAGTAACAGGTAAGGCAAAGTTTACCTCGGACATGAAATTGCCGGGTATGCTCTACGCGAAGATGCTCAGGTCAAAAGTACCTCATGCCAACATAACCTCTATCGATATCTCAAAAGCTAAAAGTTTAGCAGGCGTACATGCCATTCATCTTATTGAGAATGTCCAAAAAGAAGGAGAAGAAAACAAGGGTGGTAAATATCCACAGGTAAAGTATGCGGGCCAACCCCTAGGAGGTGTCGCTGCTGAAAGTTTGGAAATAGCCAAAGATGCGATCAAGTTGATTGAAGTAAATTATCAGAATAAACCTTTTATCATTGATATGGAAAAGGCCATGGAAATTGGCGCACCTATAGTCTTTGACGTGCCTATTGCCCAGCAAGAAGATGGTGGGGATGTAGGCGAAGTGCACGATGGCAGCAAGGGAAAAGGAAATGTACGGGGGCCATCAACCAGTAGTTTTTTTGGTGGGCCAAGAGGTGATCTTGCAAAGGGTTTTGAAGAAGCTGATTTGGTTGTGGAAAAAACGTATCGTACACAAGTGCATACCCATATGCCATTAGAGACACATGGCGTGGTGGTCGATTGGAGAGCTGACGTTATGACGGTTTATGCATCTACCCAAAATACTGCAAACGTTAGAAATGAAATGGCAAATGTCTTTAATCTACCAAAAAGTAAGGTACGGGTTGTCTGTGAATATATGGGTGGCGGATTCGGTGCCAAACACAGCGCAGGAAGTTTTGGTCCTATGGCAGCGACTCTTGCTAAGAAATCAGGTCGCCCTGTATGGCTCATGTTAGATCGACAGGAAGAACATATTTCTGAAGGGAATAGGCCCAGTTCAATTCAATACCTAAAAATAGGAGCTAAGAAAGACGGTAGTCTAACAGGCATTCAACAACGTTCACACGGAACTGCTGGAGTAGGACTAGGTGCAGGAGTTGGGAGAATTGCCCAGGTCCTTTATCCCTGTCCGAATTTTGCTACCGAACAATACGATGTATTGACCAATGCCGGGCCTGGAGCGGCTTGGCGTGCACCGGGAAATGTGCAAGGCGCTTTTGGACTTGAACAGGCAATTGATGAATTAGCGGAAAAACTTAATAAGGATCCATTAAAGTACAGGGATCTTATTGATAAAAGTGAAGTCAGAAAGGTAGAACGCCAACGTGGGGCCGCTCTTTTTGATTGGTCACGGCGTCAACCTGCCGGCAGTGGTAAAGGTACAGTAAAGAAAGGATTAGGAGTAGGTCAATCTACATGGCCACGATTTGTAACCCTTGATTCATCCGTCGAAGTCAAAATACATAAAGGTGGCGGAGTTGAAATACGATCTAGTGTCCAGGATATAGGAACAGGTACCAAAACCGTTCTTGCACAAGTCGTTGCCGAGGAGATGGGACTAGAGGTAAAAGACATTAAAGTAAACATCGGGGATACGTTTTTCCCTGTCGGACCTGGTTCCGGTGGAAGTGTGGTAACAGGTTCTATTACCCCTCCGACCCGTAATGCCACTTATGAAGCCAAAAAAGAATTATTGAAACTTGTTGCGAAAAAGTGGGAAAAGGATTCCTCGGAATTGTTTATCAAGGACGGTCAGGTAGGTCATAAAACGGATGCCAACCTGAAAATGTCATTCAAGGAAGCAACCAAATTAATGCGGACAAGCCAGATCAGTAAAACGGCTAGTCGCTCGGATGATTATGGCGGCTTTCAACAACCTTGGGGATTGGCATTTGGTGATTTAGGATCCGTTCAGTTTGCCGAAGTCAGTGTCAATACCGACACAGGATTCATTAAGGTAGATAAGATAGTCGCGGCACACAGTTGTGGTAGACCACTCAATATAGGTCAATTGGAAAGTCAGATACATGGTGGTGTCATCCAAGGTGTATCTTATGCCCTTTATGAAAATAGGGTCATGGACAATGGAACAGGACACATGATGAATGCCAATGTGGATCAGTACAAAGTGCCATTCTCTATGGAGATCCCTGAGATTGAAACCGTAATAGTTGAAGAATATTCAGCGCGGTCCTCAACGGATGCATATGGTATAGGTGAGCCTGCAAATATTGCAACGGCAGCAGCTATTGCCAATGCAGTCTATAACGCCATTGGAGTTAGGATACATGAAATACCCATTACTCCATCAAGTATTCTTAAAGCATTAAATAAAGTCTCTTAAAAATAAAGACATGAACAAATTTAGTTGGTACGAAGCCAAATCTGTTGAAGACGCCCTTCAACAAGTGAATTCAACGGTATCCAAAGAGCTTTATCAGGCTACTAATAAAGCGGCGGTTTTTAAATCTGGTGGTATAGATGTGTTCGACTGGGTAAAGGAAGGTTTGCTTCAACCTAAAAAAGTTATTAATATCAGGAACATTCCCGGTCTTGATAAAATCAATTTCGACAGTAAAAAAGGATTGCGTATAGGATCCAACGTTACTTTGGCCGAATTGGCGTCAAATCCCGAAATCAAGACGAATTATTTGGCACTGCATCAAGCAGTAAACCATGCCGCGACTCCCCAACTTAGAAATGTGTCTACTTTAGGAGGTAATATAGCCCAACGAAACCGTTGCTGGTATTTTCGTTCTGCGGAGCATGAGTGTCTCCGAAAAGGAGGCTATCTCTGTTATGCCCACCACCCTGAAAATGGCGAAAATGAAAACCATGCAATTATTGATAATGGTTCATGTGTAAGTGTTCATGCTTCTTCTATTTCCACAGCTCTGATGGCGCATAATGCGACCGTTGTTATTGCCGATAGTGAAGGAAAAAAGAAGGAAGTAAGCATGGATGACTTCTTCGTATCAACAAGTAAGGATGTATCCAAAGAGAATATTCTTGAAGCAAAAGAACTTATTACCGAAATAGTCCTTCCAGCTCCCACGAAAAATACCAAGAGCGCTTATATTAAGCAAGTAGAACGTGAATCGTACGACTGGTCGCTTGGTGATGTTGCGGTAGTTGTGGAGGTTTCTGGGAACAATACGTGCCGTTCAGCAAGTATTGTTTTAGGGGCGGCTGCCCCGGTACCTTACCGATCTATGGAAGCGCAGCAGGCTATTGAAGATAAAACAATTAATGCGGCAAATGCAGCAGTAGCAGCCAAGGCGGCAATGGCAATTGCACAACCACTTGCGAAAAATAGTTATAAGGTACCATTGTTCGAAGCTACTATTAAACAAGCCATTTTAGAAATTTCCTAGCTATGGACGATAATAAATCGAATACAAAGGGAATTTGCAAATTTCTTCGTGCAAGAAATCCGTATGGGATGATGGAAGGAGGGGAGCATCCATGGCTTTTGTTGGATGATGCAAATACTATTTGCTGGTGTATTAATTCAGGTGGAGCCACCGGTCCGGATAATGGTTTGATATCCCCAATGGAATGCAAGGAAGGCCGTAGTTGTTTTGTTTCCCAGGACGGCGACGTTTTATGATTTAACAACTTCGTTCTTTCGGGTAGTTTTACTTGTATCATAATGTCTCACTTAGAGCCTGTTCCCAATAAATGAGGTATTTCTTTCTTTTTAGCTTGTTTTTTTTGTTTTCAATTGGACGTTCCCAAAACTTGCCCGGAACAAAATTAAAGATTAAAAAATACAATGGGGAAATAGTGCTTGATGGGGTATTGGATGAGCAAGCCTGGAAGGAGGCGGATGTAGCGGATAACTGGTATCAGAATTTCCCGGTCGATAGCCTACCTTCCCCTTTCCAAACAGAAGCGCGCATGACATTCAATGACGAGTTTCTTTATGTATCCTTTGTTTGTTTCGACGATGACACCCCAGATGTGGTAAGTACACTGCGCAGGGATTTTAATTACGCTTTAAACGATAATGTCTCTTTTATTTTTGGACCCTACAATGATCGATTGAACGGTTACTTTTTTAATGTCACTCCCGTTGGTGCTAAAAGGGATGGTATTGTATCCAGTGGGGGCAATGGGGAAAATGCCTTCAACATCTATTGGGACAATAAATGGTATTCAAAGGTAAAGAGGTACAAGGATAAGTGGATAGCGGAAATGGCTATCCCTTTTAAAAGCATCAAGTATAAAAGTGATATAAAAGAATGGAATGTCACATTTGATAGACTGGAGAAAAAACGGAATATCAAATCCGCCTGGGTCCGAACTCCGAGACAATTTTATACGGGTACCTTTGCCTATGCAGGTCAGCTTATTTGGGAAGAGCCAATACCAAAAGCCGGTTCCAATATTTCAGTAATTCCGTATGTTTCCGGAGGCGGATTTGAAGATCGGGAGGTCGACCCCATTGATTCCTCCACTGAACTGCAGGTCGGGTTCGATGCCAAAGTAAGCATAACCCCTTCCATGAATTTGGACCTTACCGTGAATCCCGACTTTTCACAAATTGAGGTCGATGAACAGATTCTTAATTTATCGAGGTTCGAGTTTCAATTCCCTGAACGCAGGCAGTTTTTCCTGGAAAATACAGACCTTTTCGCCAATGCTGGTTTTTCCTCTGCCAGACCATTTTTCTCTAGACGTATAGGCATTGTACAGGACACGGCTGGCATAACCCAAAAAGTACCCATTCTGTATGGTGCCAGACTCAGTGGCACAATAAATGAAAAATGGCGTTTGGGAATCATGAACATGCATACAAAGGAAATGTTGGAATTAGGCCTACCGGCCCAAAATTATACAGTTGCCACAGTGCAAAGAATGTTTTCTGAACAATCCAGTATTTCCATGACCCTTGTAAATAAAGAAAGTTTGGGAGTTCAGGAAAATGATTCCATAAAATATTACCACCAAAGTATCTTTAGTATCCCTACCGATGAGGGCCGACTAAGGCCAAATACATATAATAGGGTTATTGATGCTGATTTGGTGCTTCGAAGTAAAGATAACAGATGGTATCATAGTTCATTTTTGGCCAAGTCATTTGATGCACAAAATAAGGCGAAAACGTTTTCAGGCTCGGCCTTCTTTCAGTATTCGGACCGTAGTCTAAAAGCTAATTTAGGTGCCTTTTTCGTAAATGAATTTTTTAATGCCGAAGTTGGTTTTGTACCGGGAAGTATAGTATATCCCGGACAAAAAGGCTATTATTCTGAAGTAGCCTATAAAATGTACCCAAAGAATAATAAGATCTTATTTACAGGTCCCCAGGCACGTATTAACGATACCTATTTACCTAACGGTACATTGGTAGACAGGGAATTAGCCCTAGGCTATGTATTTGATTTTCAAAATTCAGCCAACATTACTGTCGATTTCGAACATATTTATCAGCAATTGACCGTTGACTTTAATCCAGTGAACAACTTTGAATATAGAAACTTTTTAGTAGGAGAGGAGTTTAGTTGGAATTCAATTTCTGCAACGTATCAAAGTAATACGACTAAAAAGATGAATTTCTTGTTGAATTCTACCTATGGAGGGTTTTATAATGGGACCAATCTTAATCTAGGTGGCCAGCTTGACATGCGTTTTCAGCCCTACGCTAATATAGCATTACGTTTTGATTATAATAACCTGAAACTACCTGAAGATTATGGTAATGAAGAGTTAATTCTTTTGGGGCCTAAGCTCGACATTACCTTTTCAGATAAATTGTTCTTTACCGGGTATTACCAGTATAATAATTTGACGGAAAATATGAACTTGAACGTACGCGTGCAATGGCGATACAAACCTGCCTCCGATTTTTTCATTGTATATACAGAGAACTACTTTCCTACCAACTTTATCAGTAAAAATCGTGCTTTGGTTTTTAAGCTTACCTATTGGATAAATCTATAACCAGAATACTTTTTATAGTTAATTTAAAACCACAAAAATATAATTTTATGAAAGCAATAATTTTAGAAAAAGGAGGAGGAGTTGAGAATCTAATCATGAAAGATATCGACAAGCCTATAGCAAAAGAAAACGAGGTATTGGTCGAGGTAAAGGCCATTAGTGTAAATCCGGTGGATTATAAAGTTCGAGCTAATGAAGAAGTGCTTACGATGATATGTGGCGAAGAGCGTCCTGTTATTTTAGGTTGGGATATAGCTGGAACTGTTGTTTCAACTGGAGATAAGGTAACTAAATTCAATACTGGTGATAATGTTTTTGGAATGGTAAACTTTCCAGGGGCAGGTAATGCCTACGCAGCATTTGTGGCTTCACCTGAAAGTCATTTGGCTAATATGTCTTCAACTATTTCCTTTGAAGAAGCTGCAGCTACTACCTTGGCCGCACTTACCGCCTTACAGGTATTAGAAACAAGAGTTAAAAAAGATGATAGGGTATTGATCCATGGAGGATCAGGAGGTGTAGGGCATTTTGCCATCCAAATAGCCAAAGCATTGGGTGCTTAC
>JAAETN010000358.1 GCA_024228355.1 Maribacter sp.
GCGCGTAAAAAAACGGGCCCGTTGTTTCGCGTTACCCACCTGACTGAAGGGCCAGTGGCGAGTGGCCCTCAGATTACCGTAATGCTTCTAATTTTTGACGGATGGCATTGTTTAACTTTTTCGATTCCGATTATTGGCGGTTTATGTTTTCAGACTTTTATTTGATTCTAATTTTTGGCGGACAGCTCTTTGAAAAAGCTTTTATTCTCTAATCGTTTAATAATGTACCGTATGTAAGTTGTTTGTAGTGAAATCGAAGCTTGTTGTTGCTCTGAACTGGTTGAAAAAATTAAATACAGTGTGAGCTACCAGAAGAAAATGCACAAAAAACGCACTAAAAAAGAATCAAAAAATTTGGACAAAAAAGTGACTCTAATTTTTGGCGGATGGCCTTTTTAGACTTTTATTTGATTCCAATTTTTGGCGGGTAGCATTTTTGGACTTATTTTTGATCCTAATTAGGTGGCGGATAGGCTTTTTCGACTTATTTATGAAACGCCAAAAATTAGAATCATTACGGTACAGTGTATTACATAAAAAACAACCACACAGGATGAAAAGTCAATTCTTCCGGGGTATCTCTTTCGCATTAAACGCTCTGCACACATTCTCCTACCCGTCTCTGTACACAATAAGGTGTAAGCGCTAACAACCCTACGACCTATGCCCCCATCGCGTCTCGGTCAATGTTTGCTTTTCGCACGAGCCTGCTATATTGATCTCTCTGGGAGAGGCAGGCTAGGGGCTAGGGATCACGGGGTCACGTGCGGAAAATGATTGGCCGCAGCTGAGAGATCGACTAGGCTAGTAAAGTATCAGATTTCGCGTTGGAAATGTTTCTTATTTTGAGAAGGAGTCGGCTATAGTGACAGCTCTTAATGTCAAATCTTGCATAATGACCTTAAGCATTCATACAAATTTAAAGATTTTTCGCCAAAAATGGCTTTCAGATCCAAAACACAGTAGCGAACGTTACTAGGATATAAATTCATGAATTTCCTTCAA
>JAAETN010000359.1 GCA_024228355.1 Maribacter sp.
AAACGGTATTGCCGATTCTACTATTAAAGCAGCTCAAAATTCACCAACCTACAAGTTTGTAAAAGAATGGGGAATGGCATTGCCACTTCATCCTGAATTTAGAACTATGCCAATGTTGTTCTACGTTCCACCATTATTACCAGTAATGGCATCATTGGCAAGTAATGATGTAGCGTCTCAAAAAGACACATTAAATCCAATTTCCAAGTTTTGGGAAAGAGCAACAAAATACGATGCGTCGATGGATAACATTTTTGGCACTGTTGATGATGCACGTATGCCTCTTAAATACTTAGCTAATCTGTTTAGTAATGGTGACGAGGAATTAATGAAAATTACATTGAAAAAATTAATGGCGGTTCGTTTACACCGTAGGGATGTTACAGTTGGTGATCTAAATAAAGAAATGGTGGCTAAAAGTTTAGAAGAAGTAGGTTTGGATCCAGAAATGGCTGAAGCTGTTTATTATTTAACTTCCTTGGCAAAATTCGACGACCGGTTTGTAATTCCTGCTGCGCATAGGGAACAAGCTATTGAAATGGCCGAATTTACCGGTGATAGAAAAGGTAGAGCAGGATTTGGATTTACGGAAAGTCCGGCCCGTGGACTATAATAATTATAATTATGAATAAACAATTATTGGATTATAGTAGAATTTCTGATTTGTTTGTCTTCCCGCAAAAGGGGGATTACGTTGACAATGTAAAGGATATTCAGCAGTATCTGTCGGAGGTTATACCTAATGTTGGTGAGATGTTACAGCCCTTTACAGACGTAATTAGCAAGGTTTCGAAAAAGGAACTGGAAGACTTGTATTTAAGATCTTTTGAGGTGCAATCCATTACTACTCTGGATATTGGATATGTAGTATTTGGTGATGATTATAAAAGAGGGGAACTATTGGTAAATCTCAATAAGGAACATAAAACTTACGGGATAGACTGTGGTGATGAGTTAGCCGATAATCTGTCAAACGTTTTAAAATTATTAAATGCAATTGAAGATTCAGAGTTACTCAATGATTTGGTAAATAAGATAATGGCTCCTGCCTTGACCAAAATGATACAGGGATTTGGAGAGGACCAGATTGCAGCTAAAGAAAAGGTGTATATGAAACACCACAAAACCTTGCTAAACAAACACGAGTCTTTTACCATTTACAAGCATGCTCTTTTTGCTTTGTACAAAGCATTGGATTACGATTTTAGCATAAAAATACAGGAAGAGCCACAACGGTCAGGAGGGTTCTTGAGTTCTATAAAACAGGAAATTACACTTGAATCATAACTAATTAATTAAGGATGGAAACATTAAACAACTTCTTTTTTATCGTATTACCATATGTCGCGTTTGTGGTTTTTTTGATAGGGACTATTGCGAGATATAGATCCCAAAAGTTTAAATTCTCCTCACTTTCATCCCAGTTTCTGGAAGGCAAGAAGTTATTTTGGGGATCTGTCCCTTTTCATTGGGGCTTGGTAATTTTATTTTTTGGACATCTAATAGGATTTCTCATTCCTGATAGTATTATCCTCTGGAATAGTGAACCGGCAAGATTACTGTTCCTGGAAATTTCTTCATTTATAGCAGCAATCTGTGTTTTTATTGGACTAGTTCTGTTGTTTTATAGAAGAATGACCGATGAAAGAATAAAAATGGTTACTACCAAAATGGATGTTTTTATTGAGCTATTGTTGTTATTTGTAATTATTTGCGGAATGTATACCGCCGTATTCTATAGATGGGGAAGTTCCTGGTTTGCATCAGTAATGTCACCCTATTTAAAATCCATTTTTACTTTTTCACCGGATATCGCAGCAATATCCGCAATGCCCATAATGTTTAAACTACATGTAATTGGGGCTTACTTCCTTATTTTAATGACTCCATTTACTCGATTGGTACATTTCTTAGTATACCCATTAAATTATATATGGAAACCTTACCAACAGGTGATGTGGAACTGGAACAAAAGAAAAGTAAGAAGTCCAAAAACAAGATGGTCTATACATCGTCCTAAGAACAACTAACTTATTTATTAACCAACTAGCCTAATTTTGATAATGGAGCAATCTGTGCCTAATTTACTGAATTTTAAAGACCCAAGTATAAGAACTTTGCATTTAACTTGGATCGCTTTTTTTCTAACCTTTGTTGTTTGGTTTAATGTAGCCCCTGTTTTAACTGAAATGTTGGATCAATTTGAGTGGCTGACCAAAGCCAATGTGAAATCTATCATATTATGTAACGTTGCGCTTACTATTCCCGCTCGAGTTATAGTTGGTAATTTAATAGACCGCTATGGCCCAAGAAGAATTTTTGCGGGATT
>JAAETN010000360.1 GCA_024228355.1 Maribacter sp.
ACGGTCGCTTTTAATTTCATCAACAATGAATTTTAAGCGTTTCAATTCAGAAAAGAAATAAGATTCATCATCTGTAAGTGAATCGGCTGTGCGCATACTCGTAATAAGCTTGATGGGAGAATAATCAGTTTTAGAAGCGCAAACAGGTAGGCCCACATTGGCCATTACGATCTGTAAAGAGAGCGTTCGCAAAAAGGTGCTTTTACCAGCCATGTTGGCACCTGTGATGATAAAAAATTGCTCCTTATCAATCTGAAATTCGTTCAACACCCTTTTTTCTGGATCCAACAAAGGATGTCCTGCCTTTTCTTATCCTACTACTGTTTTTCCTTTGGATATTGTTGGGAATGTATAGTTTGGATGGTTAAATGCAAAATTGCCCAAACTATTATACGCATCAAAAAAAGCTATTGCCTTGAACCAGGCTTCAACTGAGTTTCCATTCGATTTTATCCATTTTTCAATCTGAAAACAAGTATATAGACTCCTAAGAAAGAATCCATTACCAAAAATGAGATAAATGAGATTGTTATTTTGATCTAGGCTACCCAAAAGCTTTGAAAATTCTCGAAGAACTAGAGACGATTTCTGTTTGTCATTAATTACTTGTTCTCTTTTCCCCTTTAATAGTTGAGATTCGAATTCTGTCTCTTCAAGTATGGTCAATAGTTTATTGTACTGCTTAAAAGTACTTTGGATTTTAGTTGTATCTGAGGTCAATTTGGTAATTTTCTTGGTAAAAATCCCAGTAATTCCCAATCCGAGAAAAGGCCATAAGATCAACATTGATTCTGGTAGAACGCCTAGAAAGTACAGCACTATTACACCAAAGGAAGCCATAGAAAACACCCATGGCACATATATCATCATATCCGGTATAAAAGGAGTATAGGAGCTAAGCCAATTTGTAATCTGTTTTGTTGATGTTTCCGTTTTTGTCAAGGAGGCCACAGCAGAAAACTCCTGTCGCCATTCCGGCATTTGACCAAGTTCTTTGATGGCTTCTTGTTTTCCAGCAATGCCCTCAATTGAATTCTCTAACAACAAAGATGATAAAACACCACTACCCTGTTTTAAGACAGTTCTATTTGCATATTGATAAAAAGACCCACGGCCGAACAAATCTATATCCTGACTAAAATAATGCTCAGGATTCTTGAACTCATCTCCTCTGGGCAAATGATGGAATTTTCGCTGAAGCACTTCAATTTCTGTTCTATTTATTTTCAGCAATGCTTTTATTCTATCCCTCTGATATTGCAGATCGGAATGTCTTGAAACCAAAAAAATAAAAAGAAGAATAGTGATAGCAATTATGGCCCAAACTAATCTTGCATTGCCAAAAGAAAAATACACCCCTACTATTGCCACACAAAAAACCGCCAATCGTATCATACTTGAAGCGTACAATTGTTTTTTTACTTGTGATAATTGACTTTCGTAATTCGAAATTTGATTGTTGTAGAACGCTAAAAGATCCTGCATACGGGAAATGGCTTTTATAACCTGTAAAGATAATTAAACTACCCTAGCTTTTGTTCTTGACATTCAGCATTGCAATCTGCCCTAAATGATAGATGTCGTGTTGCGCAATACTCTGCAATATTGGGCCAAATGTGTACTTTTTACCAGGCACATTTTTATCGAGAAGTTCATCGGAACATTTTGACAGAAGTTCAAGAATCTCCTTCTGGGTACGGCGAAGCTCATTTATCAAGTGGCTCCATTCCCGTTCATTGTTGACATTGATCTGCGTCCAATCATTCAATTCATCAATAATGATGTCATAAGCTGCATCACCCTGTAATTTCTTAATCACAAAAATCCGCCAATTGATGATATGTTGCACTAAAACTGCAATGGACTTGGTACTATACACTTGATTATTGGCACAACGCCAATCCACGGTTTCCAATTTTTTCATTACAGAATCACCATACCATGGCTTTCCATCAAAAGATGCCTTTAAATCGTCGATTATGTAAGCTAGTTTCCCCATATTCTATTCCAATGTATCAAATTCTATTTTGAGTTTCTTTGTGAATTTTGAAACTACTAAATCATAGGAATGATCCACTAATTCCATAATCAACTTAGGAGGCAAGTTTCCCAAAAAGACCGTATTCCAATGTAATTTGCTCATATGAAAACCCGGTATGATTTCACCATCATATTCTTCACGTAATTCAATGGACCTTTCTGGATCACATTTCAAATTTACTTGAGATGGAATTCGTTCCAATGCAACCAGGGCGAACATTTTACCCATGACCTTGAATACCAACGTTTGCTCATCAAAAGGAAACTCCTCAGTTATTCCCTTTTTTGAGATACAATACTCCCTAAACGCTTCAATATTCATATGCCGAGGTTAAATACTCTTGGAATCGTACACGATTACTTTGGTCCATAGGTGGCTTGACTCTTCAATGAATAATTTATGTGATGCCTCATCTTGATATTTTTGCTGGGCATCGGCCGATTCAAAAGTAACAATCAATGAATATGTGAATGATCCATCCACAACATCCCTACTTGCCTTGGGTGGCTTACCAATAAAGTTGGTCTTAGCATACTTTGAATTATCCAAAAACTTCTGTAAAGAAGTTTCAAAAGAAGTTCGGTCCTGTTGATTATCAGGATTTGCCAGCCAAAAATAAACAGTGTGTGCAAAATTGGTATCAAATTCTCTCATAGTGTTCTGCGTTTGGCCGAAACCGGCAATAGTACAAGTTAAAAATAGAAATAGGACAGCTTTTATCATAATAAATATTTTTACCCTAAAAGTAAGTCTCAACTCCGCCTGTCTGCCGATCAGGAAGGCTCGACCAGACAGCGTTTAAAAGTCAGTTATTTAATAGATCTTTTTGTTTTTCAGATATTTTCAAAGCGGTATAATCCAATTTCCAGCCAATGGTTTCCACGATTTTTTCAATTATCAGCACTGCTTCCAAAGCCTCACGTTTTGCCGTATCCATTAATCCGCTTTCTGGGATTTTCTCCAAAATGTGTTTTTTTGCCTCCTTGTTCAATGAAGTAAGGTCGTTTGGTGTAAAGGTATTAAAGAGCCCGTTTTGAATATCATAGAATTCCAGTTCAGGTTCAACGGAAATTACTTGGGGTTCCGGAAAATTGGTCAAGATTATTTTCTTCTTTTCATTATCGGCATGCATGAATATTTTCTGTAAGTCATATCCGATTTGGGCCTTGGCATTGATAACTATCAAAGCTTTCTTTTTACTGCTTACCAAACTCATAAAGTGCTCCTTGGTGTTTTCGTACTTATAGATTTCAGCAAAATCGCCTTCCACTGAAATGAGTTTACACACACTTTTTATCTTTTCCAATAAAACGGTAGATTGATACTCTGTTAGCTCTTTACTCTTCTTTTTCCTGAATAACGAAAACATCCAATACATGGTTATGGCACCAAGTATCAATCCCAAAAAAACCTCAATAATACTATCCATTTTTATTTCCAACTTCCCCTAAGTGGGTATACTTAAATCCTTTGTTATATTTTAATCCGTAGCCCAAAGCCCTATCCAATGAGGAATGTGAAAATAAAATAATCCCTGCTAATTGAATAATGGGTGAGGACAAATACAGTCCAGCGAAATATAAAAGAATGGCCAACCCTTTATGATGAAAGATGTTATAGGTGATAGCCCCAACTTTATTACCAAAAATATACCCTAACATTCCGATATCCGGTGCAATTATAAGTACTAAAAACCACCACCACTGGTATCCCAGCAATCCAAACATGAATATCCCCAGTACGAACATCATAAGTTCTTCTAACTTTATCAATGTTTTCATCCTTCTATTATTCTATATAAAACGGGTCTACTCGGTGAGGCATCATTTTCAAATGGCGCTACTTGCAAATTAAGAAAATAGGTGCCGTCTTCAATTGTATTTGGAACAAAAATCAATTCTGTAATTGTGGCTTGTTTACGCATTTCACCTTCAAAATTCCAGAAAGCCCTATGGGCCAATAGAGCCCCTGCATCTCTCTCTTTATCAACCGAGGGCAAATCAATCAGTAGATGTTCAACTCCTTTGTTTACTAAAAACTGGGCAGCTTCTTCCAATAGATATGGTGGATTGGTATACGAATACTGCATGGAAATCTTGTCATTTAGATTAGGCAGCGTTCTAATAATTACAGCTTCTCTTTTCTTATTCCCAAAGGCATATTGCAATTGTTTTTTGGAAATCACAAAATCGTCTTGATATTTTTCAGGGGCAATCGTAATCACTTCTGCAAGAAAAAAATACTGATTTAGATTTTTATTGACGGAAATAAATTCCTCGGTAAGATGACCAACACATTCAGTGTGTGTACCATGCGCATGTGGACTAAACCAAATATAATTGAAATTTATTGCCGCTCCTTCTGAAACCGCACCAACAAATTCCCCTTCGGTATGGGGTTCTATTTGAGAATGTTTGATATACCATGCATTGACATCGGACGTATTCCCTTTCATTGGAATTGAAATATCCAATGGTTTTGATAAATCCACGATATGGTTTCTGTTATTTGCTTTAATTGATGCAATCATTTATGCTGAATTTGTTTCAATCTAAATTAATCATAAACAAATCGCTGGCAATCCCATCAACCAAAAACTTTCCTTTTTTTGTGGCCACCAATTGTTCTTTTGATACTACCAATAATCCTTGGTTAATATATTTAGCGATATGCTGGTTTAAATATCGGCTATAATTATCACCAAATTCCGTTCGTACTCTTTCCAAAGAAATTCCCCAACTGGTTCGCAAACCTGTCATAATATACTCGTTGTACTTATCGGTTTTTGAAAGAGTTTCTGTGGTCATAGGTAAGGCATCCTGTGCTATGGCCTTTAGATATTTTGGGTTATTGTTAATGTTCCAACTTCTTTGTTCCCCATCAAAGGAGTGTGCCGATGGGCCAAAACCCATGTATTTCTTTCCCAACCAATAGGCCGTATTGTTTTTGGAATAATACCCTGGTTTTCCAAAGTTCGAAACCTCGTAGCAATCATAGCCCTCCTTTGTTAGAACATCATAGAGTATTTGGAAATGCTTTTGCGATTGTTCATCATCAATTGGTTTTACTTTGCCTTTTTTTATAAAATTGGCCAAAGCGGTTTTTGGTTCGACAGTCAACGCATAAGACGAAATGTGTGGAATACCAAAAGAAAGTGCCTTATCAATATTTTGTTGCCAACGTTCATTGGTCATTCCGGGAATACCATAAATAAGGTCTATGGAAATATTCTCAAAGTGCTTTGTAGCTTCTTCGATGCATTGCAAGGCCTCTTTAACATTATGGGCACGATTCATAAACTTCAAATCCTCATCAAAAAAAGACTGAATACCTATACTCAAACGATTAATTGGGCTATTGCCTAGTTGTAGCAACTTTTCCCGTGACAAATCATCGGGATTCGCTTCTATCGTTATTTCTGGTGTTTCTACTACCTGATAGTTCAAATAAACTGTTGTGATTAATTCATTGATCTCACTGGTCTGCAATACAGACGGTGTTCCGCCACCAAAATAAATGGTTTCAACCACCTCATCCTTAAATTCTTCCTTTCGTAAAACCATTTCCTTCTTTAAGGCTAAAATCATCAAATCTTTTTTCGCCATACTAGTCGAAAAATGGAAATCACAATAATGACATGCCTGTTTACAAAAGGGGATATGAATGTACAGCCCCCCAGCCCCCATAGGGGGAGTTTTTGTTGCAGTTTTTAAATTTTTCTTATCCAAAACAACGATTAGCGCTTCTTTTTTCGGAGATTCACAATTGGCGTATTCTTAGCTCCCCCTTTGGGGGCTGGGGGGCTATTCTGCTTGACAAACGCCTCCCATCCGGTATAGGATTTACCTACATCGACCTTCCCCTCGTTATAAAAATGGCATACTGCAGCAGCCAATCCGTCTGTACTATCCAGATTTTTAGGCAGTGATTTCAGCCCTAATGTACT
>JAAETN010000361.1 GCA_024228355.1 Maribacter sp.
AAAAACAATTCCTGAAGCTAATTACAATTTATGAAACGTCGATCATTCTTAAAAGGAACTACTACAGCCATAGCAGGACTTGGACTTACAACGAGTTCTTATGCAAATACAGTTAAGAAGAAAATTAAGAACCCATTCAAAGTATGCCCTACCATGGACCAGCAAAAAGTGTCCTTTTACGCTGAGGCTATCAATAGGCCGATAAAGGTAATTCATATAGCCGATACGCATTTATTTAAAGATGATGATAGAGGAATTCCTTACCAAGAGTATAGTGATCGAATGGCGAAGGCTTATAACCAAACTACGCATTTTCAAACACGAATAAAAACGAATCCAGAGGATGCCTTTGAACAAACACTAGCATTTGCAAAAGAAGTAAATGCCGATGTGATTACGTTAATCGGGGATATTTTTAGTTTTCCCTCAGAAGCGGCAATAGAGTGGGTTCTATCAAAATTGAAGGATACGGGTATTCCGTACATTTATATAGCTGGAAACCACGATTGGCATTATGAAGGGATGGAAGGTACGTTGGAGTCATTACGTGATACTTGGATTGAAAAGCGATTACTGCCCTTGTATCAAGGAAATCACCCTTTAATGGCGGCTTATGATATTAAGGGAATCAGATTTTTGGCTATTGATAATTCTACCTATCAAATTAATGAGGAGCAATTAGCCTTTTTTACAAATCAAGTTGCTAGTGGAATGCCATTGGTTTTATTGGTTCATATTCCAATGTACGCTCCTGGAAAGAAGATCTCCTTTGGTTGTGGAAATCCGAATTGGGGAGCTGCCACAGATCAAAATTTTAAATTAGAAAGACGTCAGAAATGGCCAGATGGTGGACATACCCAAACAACACTTAATTTTCACAGGAAAGTTTTTAATGCACCAAACTTATTAGGCATTTTTGCAGGACATATACATCGGAATTCTATTGAATTGATTAAAGGGAAACCCCAAATAGTTACTGATGACAATGCCAGTGCCGGTTATCTGGATATCAACTTCTTACCTTTGGAAGAACAGGATAAAAAGTTAATTCTATAATTGTTGATGATGAATTTTATAGCATCCTTCAAGTTCGTTATAGTGGACAAAAAGATGTAGTTTATTTCCCAGATCTTCTTTAAATGTTGGCGTGAGGTAGTATAGATATTAAGGAATCATATAAATACATAAGCCAGCACGGTATAGAATTAATTACTGGAACAATCCCGCTTACTAAAATACTTGTGTCTGGACTAAAGCCAGTTTTAATTAGAAATGACTCGCTAAACCAACGCAACAACCATATACAAACCGTTGGTGCCACAAAAAGAAAAATGATGACTATCGTTTTTTTTCAAATTTGTCAAGAATGTTAAATAGAATTACAAAATTCAAATTAATGAAATGATAAAATCCAGGATAATTATTTTAGCCATTACAATTCTAATTGCTTTCTCAGGTTGCAAAACAGATAGACCGGAAAACGGCAAGCCAAACATTATCCTTATAATGTCAGATGATATGGGGTATTCTGATATCGGCTGTTACGGTGGTGTAATAAACACTCCTGTTCTTGACGGGCTTGCAAAAAATGGCCTACGTTTTACCCAATTCTACAATACAGCCCGTTGCTGCCCAACAAGGGCTTCGCTTTTAACAGGACTTTACCAGCATCAAGCAGGAATTGGACATATGATGAACAATAAGGGAACTGACGCTTACCGAGGAGATTTAAGCAATAAGGCTGTTACCATTGCCGAGGTATTGAAACAAGTTGGTTATTCTACTTATATGTCGGGAAAGTGGCATGTAACTCCCTTAAAACCCTCAAAAGAGAATCCTTCAAAACACAATTGGCCGCTTCAGAGAGGATTTGACAAGTTCTTTGGTACCATTCATGGTGCAGGAAGTTTTTACGATCCCAATTCATTGACCCGCGATAACGAATTTATTGTTCCTTCAGAAGATTTTTATTACACAGATGCTATTTCTGACAATGCAATAAAATTCTTGGAAGACCATAAAGCAGACAAACCATTTTTCCTTTACTTACCATATACCACTGCTCACTGGCCAATGCATGCCAAGCCTGAAGATATCTCAAAATACGAAGGCAAGTTTGATGAAGGATGGGATGTATTACGTGAGAGAAAATATAAAAAATTGTTGGAAATGGGCCTTATCAAGCCAGAATGGAAACTGACAGAAAAAGACAACATCCCTGATTGGGAAGATGTGGAAATGAAAGACTGGTATAGCTCACTTATGGAGGTATATGCCGCAATGGTTGATCGCATGGATCAGGGAATAGGAAGGATAATGAACACACTTGATAAGAAAGGAATAGCAAACAATACACTGGTTTTCTTTCTACAGGACAATGGTGGTTGTGCCGAGGAATTTGGTTTTAGCAAGGATATTAAACCTTATCACAATGATGTGGAGCCCAATACGACAAAACCAATGGACAAAGATGTGTTTCAAACTGAAATGGTGCCTAAGTACACACGAGATGGAAGACCTGTACTTATAGGCAAGGGTTTAGAACCGGGTAGTGAGGACACTTACCTAGGATATGGAAAACCTTGGGCTAATGCCAGCAATACGCCTTTCCGGATGTATAAACACTGGGTTCATGAAGGGGGAATATCTACCCCACTGATTGTACATTGGCCCGATGGGATAAAAGCTAAAAATGAATTCCGAAATCAACCTGGCCATTTAATTGATATCATGGCGACTTGTGTTGATGTTGCAGGTGCCACGTATCCAGAAACATTTAATAATAACAACATTATTCCATTAGAGGGTATAAGCCTTACCGCGGCATTTAAAAACAAGGATTTACAAAGCAGGGCTATTTTTTGGGAACATGAGGGTAACAAAGCCGTGAGACTTGGAAAATTTAAATTAGTATCCATATATAAAAAAGATTCTGAGTACAACTGGGAGTTATATGATTTAGAATCAGACAGAAGCGAAACAATCAACCTGTTTGAAGAAATGCCAATTAAAGCTAAAGAGATGGAAATATTATGGAAAGATTGGGCAAAGAGACTAAGTGTATTAACATGGAACGGATCCCAACCTATAAAGTAATGAATCTCAATGATGGAAGGTAATTACGCGACACCACAATGTATAAAAATAATAGCCTAGACCGTGGCAAATCGAAATAACAAGAATGCATACATTTAGATTGAAAAACAAATTTTTACTAGCCTGGGTCGCATTTGGATTTATCTTATTAACCTGCTGTAATACAAGAAATACCTCATCAAAGAAGGTAGTTTCTCAGGAGACAATGAAGAGAGTTTATAGTAAAATAAAAACACCATATAAATATGGTATTGTATTTCAGCATCCCGACACCTTAAAAAAGATTGACTCACCAACTATTTTCAGGGAAAATGATGCTTGGTACATGACATATATTGTATTTGACGGTCAAGGATATGAAACATGGTTGGCGGTTAGTGAAGACTTACTTCACTGGGATTCGAAAGGAAAACTTCTGTCGTTTACGGAGAATACTTGGGATGCAAACCAAAAAGCAGGATATGTATCCCTTATAAGCACAAATTGGGGCGGTGATTATTCTGTAGAGAAATATCAGGATAAATACTGGATGACTTACCTAGGCGGAAACACTACTGGATACGAAGCCGGGGTGTTAAAAATTGGTCTGGCAAATTCCACTACCCTGACGGAGGTTCACGAATGGAACACGGCCTCCCACCCTCTCTTGTCTCCTGAAGACGAAGATGTTCGTTGGTTTGAGAACAAAACTATCTACAAAAGTTTGGTCATTCGTGATAGCAAAAAGCACACTGGGCATCCTTTCGTTATGTATTATAACGCTAAGGGAGATACTGCGAAATATGAAAGTATTGCAATGGCAGTATCTGACGACATGGTTGCTTGGAAACGATATGGAGAAAATCCTGTTATTACCAGAGGAAAAGGCATTTGTGGTGATGCACAGATTGCAAAAATCGATGATATTTATGTAATGTTCTATTTTGGCGCATTCTGGAAACCCGGTGCTTTTGAACGGTTTGCCTGTTCATATGATCTAATAAATTGGACCGATTGGGATGGGGAAGACCTGTTAGCTCCTTCAGAAGAGTATGATAAAAAATATGCCCATAAACCCTGGGTAATAAAATGGAAAGGAGTTGTTTACCACTTTTACAATGCCGTGGGTGATAGTGGTAGGGTGATTGCATTAGCGACATCGAAAGATTTATCAAAATGACCTGCCATAACAAAGTGTAAATTTAATAGCGGGTACGTTGGATGTGCCAGCAGCTAATTCACGCCCAATTAATCTATTTTGTCGTGAGGACAATAAATTTCGAAAACGGAAAACAATGCATCCACAATTGTCTTCATATTGCTCTCTAAGATTATCGAGTTTAAACGTCAAATCAGATACCAATCGGTAGCGACTTTTATCCGGGCTTTTAAAAAAGAAACCGGGAAAGCACCCGATGAGTTTTCTACCACCATTGAATAAAAAAGTATATTTAATGAAATGAAAATCATAAAAACAAAAAAGCCCCGACGGTACCGTCAGGGCTTTTAGATTCCTACCTAAGCAGGTCTAATAGTGATTATGGTGCTTATTTCTTTTTCGAACCAGCCTCCATTTTATCCTTTAACGCCTGTAAAGCTTCATTGGCATCACCTAATGTAGGTTTAGCCTCTTCTGCACTTTTAGCCTGTCTTTTTACAGCTGCTTTTACATTGCGTTTTTCCTCTTCCCTAAAGATGGCAGTATGACTAGCAACTACACGTTTAAAGTCTTTATTGAACTCAATGATCTTAAATTCTGCTTCCTCACCTTTGGTCAATTTCTTCCCATCTTCTTTTTCTAAATGACGTTGTGGAACAAATGCAGTAATATCATCGTTAAAGTCAATAGTCGCACCCTTATCAACTATTTCAGCAATAGCTGCTTTGTGAACTGTATTCAAGGCAAATTCGCTCTCGTACTTGTCCCACGGGTTTTCGGTAGTCTGCTTGTGACCTAAACTTAATTTACGTCCTTCAACATCCAACTCTAATACTTCTACTTCCAAAGTATCGCCAACAGTTACAAATTCTGATGGGTGCTTGATTTTCTTGGTCCAGGAAAGGTCAGAGATATAGATCAAACCGTCGATACCTTCTTCCAATTCCAAGAATACGCCGAAATTGGTAAAGTTTCTAACGATACCTTTATGCTTGGAACCTACAGGATATTTAGTCGTAATATCTGTCCATGGATCCGGTGTCAATTGCTTAATGCCCAATGACATTTTGCGATCTTCCCTATCCAAGGTCAAGACTACGGCTTCTATCTCATCACCAACTTTAACAAAGTCCTGTGCTGATCGCAAATGTGTTGACCAAGACATTTCTGAAACGTGGATCAAACCTTCAACACCTTCAACAACTTCGATAAATGCACCGTAATCAGCTATAACCACTACCCTACCTTTAACCTTGTCACCTATTTTGATGTCTTCGCTCAAAGCATCCCAAGGATGTTTCTCTAATTGCTTTAATCCTAATTGGATTCTTGATTTGTTCTCATCAAAATCCAGGATCACAACATTCAATTTCTGGTCTAGTTCAACAACCTCATTCGGGTGGTTGATCCTACTCCAAGAAAGGTCTGTGATATGCACCAAACCATCAACACCACCAAGGTCGATAAACACACCGTAAGAAGTAATGTTCTTCACAACACCTTCTAACACCTGTCCTTTTTCCAACTGGCTGATGATTTCTTTTTTCTGTTCTTCAATATCAGCTTCAATAAGCGCTTTATGCGAAACAACCACGTTCTTGAATTCGTGGTTGATCTTAACAACCTTGAATTCCATAGTCTTGTTTACATACTGATCGTAATCCCTAATTGGTTTTACATCGATCTGCGAACCTGGTAAGAAAGCTTCAATACCGAAAACATCGACAATCATACCACCTTTGGTTCTGCACTTCACGAAACCACTAACAATTTCTTCCTTATCGTGAGCAGCATTCACCCTGTCCCAAGCCATGATTGTTCTGGCCTTTCTGTGGGAAAGTACTAATTGACCGCTTTTATCCTCACGGATATCGATCAATACCTCTACTTTATCACCAACCTTTAAATCCGGATTGTAACGAAATTCGTTTAACGAGATAACACCCTCGGATTTTGCGTTTATATCTATAATCGCCTCTCGGTCTGTTAAATACACCACGGTACCCTCTACGACCTCTTCATCTGCCGTATCTACAAAATTTTCAGCAACCAATGTTTCAAACTCCTGAAGTTTGGAGTCATCTACACGTTCAATGCCCTGTTCGTACTTTTCCCAATTAAAGTTTTCTAAAAATTCCTTTGGATCAACAGCAGGAGCTTCTTCCTGTGTTTCTTGAACTGTCTCTGCAGTTTCTTGTGGTACTTCAGCAGCTTCTACTGCTTCCGCTTTTGCTTTTTCTTCAGCCATTTGCTGATTTAAATTTGTATTCTGTAGTGTTACAAGAGTTAAACAATTACCACAGAAGAAGTTATATGTTTTTTTGTTTTGTTCCCTTTTCCTCTTGATTATTCGCAAAAAAGGAGTGCAAAACTACAATTTTAATATCTATTTACAAACAAGTATACGGATAGATGATTGTCTGGGCAGTATTTTTTTTCATTTTTCGTTAAATAGTGCATTAATTCTTATCTTCACAGCCATAAATATTAACCGTAAATAAATTACAACTATGAGTGTTAAAGCAAAATATCAGGCAGTTTTAGACCTAGGTGAATTATTGGCCATTAAAGACGGTAAGGTTACCGAAGAAAATGGAGTTTTAAAAATCAAAGGTATGGCCGGAACACAGTATGAGAAAAATCTATTGTGGGATAAAATCAAGGAAATAGGTGGTGAGCAACCTTACGACTTGAAAGCCAATATAACTGTTGAGGATGATTCGGTCTTTCACAGGCACACAGTTAAGAGTGGTGAATCTTTAAGTAAAATTGCAAAACATTATTATGGCGATCCCATGAAATACAAGCAAATATTCGCTGCGAATACAAATATTCTTAAAAATCCGGATATGATTCATCCTGATCAGGTTTTGGTTATTCCAAATCCTTAAGAATTAAGTAACTAATCCATATTAAAAAAGACGTTCACCGAACGTCTTTTTTTTGTTTGTCTATGACCCTTTTCGAGAAATCCAGGACCCTAGAGAACTGTTCTTCGAGCCCCATGTCACTGTTATCGAATATAATGGCATCTTCAGCTTGCATTAAAGGGGATATCTCTCTGTGGGTATCAATGTGGTCCCTATGTTCAACATTCTTCAATACCTCTTCATAGTTAACGTCCTGACCTTTATCCAACAATTCTTTATAACGTCTGGTCGCTCTTTTCTCAGGTGATGCCGTCATGAATATTTTTAATTCGGCATCTGGGAAGACAACCGTTCCAATATCCCTGCCGTCCATGACGATGCCTTTCTCAAGGCCCATTGCCTTTTGAATTTTTACCAATTTTTTTCGAACCTCTTCAATGGTAGCCACTTTACTTACCAGTTTAGAGACTTCCATGGTTCTTATCTCACCTTCCACATTTTCATCATTCAAATACATTTCAGAAAAACCCAACGAATCATTGTAAACAAACTTCAACTTGACCTTGGGTAAAGCAGTCACCAAACCTTCTATATCGTTCTTGTCTAAAGAAATAAAACCGTTACGAATGGCATATAAGGTAACAGCTCTGTACATAGCACCCGTATCAACATAAATATAGCCAAGTACCTTAGCCAATTGTTTTGCAATGGTACTTTTGCCTGTTGAGGAATACCCATCAATTGCTATGGTAATTTTTTCCATGGGTCAAAAATAGATAGAAAAATGGAGTCTAATATCTTAAAGTGTCTTTGCGTTTTTAACTTTCTGATTCGTAATTGCCAAGTCTATCACCTCACTCATATCAGATACATAGTGAAAAGTAAGTCCTTTTAAATAGTTCTCCTTAATTTCCAGAATATCTTTTTCATTTTCTTCACATAAGATGATTTCCTTGACTTTTGCCCTCTTGGCAGCAAGAATTTTTTCCTTGATACCACCTACAGGTAAGACTTTACCACGCAAGGTTATTTCACCGGTCATCGCCAAACTCTTCTTCACCTTTTTCTGTGTAAATAAGGAAACCAAGGATGTCAGCATAGTGATACCAGCACTAGGCCCATCTTTGGGTGTAGCACCTTCGGGTACGTGAATATGTACGTTGTATTTATCAAAAACCTTAGGGTCTATACCAAAACTATCAGCATTTGATTTTATGTACTCCATGGCAATAGTGGCCGACTCTTTCATGACCTTGCCTAAATTTCCAGTAATATTCAGCGCACCTTTTCCTTTGGATAGGATTGACTCTATAAACAGTATATCTCCCCCAACACTCGTCCATGCCAAACCTGTAACCACGCCCGCAATATCGTTGTTCTCATATTTATCCCTTTCCATTCGGGCTGGTCCTAAAATTTTCTCAACATCATCATTGCTGATTTTAACGTTGTATTCTTCTTCAACAGCAATTGATTTTGCCGCATAGCGTACTACTTTGGCAATCTGTTTTTCCAACGAACGAACTCCTGATTCCCTCGTATAGCCTTCTACGATTTTTTCCAATTGGGTTTTTCCAATCCTAAGATCTTTTGATTTTAGACCGTGCTCTTTCAATTGTTTAGGCAACAAGTGCCTTTTTGCAATTTCTACCTTTTCTTCAATGGTATATCCGGTAACATTTATAATTTCCATTCTATCTCTAAGAGCAGGCTGAATGGTAGCCAAGCTATTCGCTGTGGCTATGAACATCACTTTGGAAAGATCATAGCCCATTTCCAAGAAATTGTCGTGAAATTCACTGTTCTGCTCTGGATCCAAGACTTCTAACATGGCAGAAGATGGATCACCTTGATGACTGCTTGCAAGCTTGTCTATTTCATCGAGAATAAATACAGGGTTAGAGGTCCCTGCTTTTTTTATACTTTGTACAATTCTACCTGGCATAGCACCAATATAGGTCTTCCTGTGTCCGCGAATCTCAGCTTCGTCGCGCAACCCACCCAAAGACATTCTAACATATTTCCTGCCTAAGGCCTCAGCAACGGATTTTCCCAGTGAGGTTTTTCCAGTACCTGGAGGTCCATACAAACAAAGAATGGGCGATTTCATATCGTTTCGCAATTTTAAAACTGCCAAATATTCAATAATACGCCTTTTAACATCTTCAAGACCATAATGATCCCGATCCAATATTTTTTGGGCTTTCTTTAAATCGAATTTATCTTGTGAAAATTCATTCCAAGGCAAGTCTAGGAATAGATCTAAATAGTTCCTTTGGATGGAATATTCTGCAACTTGGGGATTCATACGTTGCATTTTCGCCAATTCCTTCACAAAATGCTCGGCGATTTTGGCATCCCACTTTTTATCCTTGGCTTTGATGCGCATTTCAGCAATTTCCTCATCATAGGAAACGCCTCCCAGTTCTTCCTGAATGGTTTTCATTTGTTGATGCAGAAAATACTCACGCTGTTGTTGGTCCATATCACTACGGACCTTAGATTGAATCACATTTTTAAGCTCTAATTTTTGTAACTCGACATTCATATACTTCAAGGTAGCCAAAGCCCTTTCTTGAAGATTTCCTATTTCCAACAATTCCTGTTTTTCCTTTACGTCCAAATTTAAATTGGAAGAAACGAAATTGATAAGGAAAGAGTTACTCTGGATATTTTTGATGGCGAAAGAAGCTTCACTGGGAATATTCGGATTATCCCTGATGATCTTTAAAGCCAAATCCTTGATAGATTCAATAATGGCCAAGAATTCTTGTCCATCCTTATCAGGTCTTTCCTCCAAGGTTTCCCTAACCGTAGCTGTCATATATGGTTTCTCGGTAAGAATTTCAGCTACTTCGAAACGTTTTTTACCCTGTATAATCACGGTTGTATTACCATCAGGCATTTGCAACACCCTCAATATCCTGGCAACAGTTCCCAAGGTATGAATATCATTTACACCGGGGTTTTCGGTTTTCTCGTCTTTCTGCGCGACAACACCAATCACTTTTGCACCGTTGTTCGCATCTTTTATCAATTTTATTGATTTATCCCTGCCTGCAGTAATAGGAATCACAACTCCAGGAAACAATACCGTATTTCGTAATGGTAAAATCGGCAATGTTTCGGGCAGCCCCTCGTTGTTCATTTCCTCTTCGTCCTCGGGGGTCAACAAAGGTATCAACTCAGCATCCTGATCAATACTTTGTAAGGACATATTGTCAAAATTTGAAAATTTAGAATCTCCCATATTATTATTTCCGCCATTCTGTCATATACTTAACAGCAATGGATGGTTTTTAGTATGTTTTAAAAGCGTCGCATCGTCCTATCCTCTTTATTTTTGGGTAACAGGACACATCATTGTCAACCATATTGGGCAATTGTTGTGCCAATAGGGGCAAATATTTCCAAGAAACTGTAACAATGGCTAAATTGAATCATCTATTAGACAAATCAATTACTTTTTGAGCCACGAAAGAGAACATACTGATGATTTAATACAATTGTGTCTTAAAGGGAAACCAAGTGCACAAATGGAAATTTACAATCGCTATTTCAAAGCCATGTACAACACGTCTTTGCGAATTGTAAAAGACAGTGCCGAAGCCGAAGATGTAATGCAAGAATCGTTCTTAAACGCGTTTACGAAACTGCATACATTCAAAGGTGAGGTAACCTTCGGATCCTGGTTAAAGCGCATTGTTATAAACAACAGTATCTATCATTACCGAAAGCAACGAAAGAAAAATGAAGTTGCATTGGATGATATAATGTACAAGGTCGAAGATAACGATGGGATTGCTTCGGATCATGTGTTTACTGAACTGAAGGCTCAAAAAGTGATGGAGACCATGAAACGGTTAAAAGATAATTACAGAATTTCTTTGACCTTACATTTAATGGAAGGGTATGATTACGAAGAAATCAGTACCATAATGAACATAAGCTATGCCAATTGCCGGACAACAATTTCAAGGGCAAAGGAAAGTTTGAGAAAAAAAATGATAAATGCGTACTAATGGAAAAGGATGATTTAAAAGATGTATTCAAAGGACTGGAAGGTACTTTTGATACTGAGGAACCAAAAGCAGGGCATAAAGAGCGGTTTTTAGAAAAACTGAACAATGCCAATCAGGTGGTAACGCTGCAAAAAGACAAAAAGAATTGGTGGAGACCTTTATCTATCGCCGCTTCAATAGCTGTGTTATGCCTAATTGCAATTGGGGTTTACACCTCAAGGCCTACTATTGATCAGCAAGTCGCCCAAATATCCCCGGAGGTAAGCAATACACAAGTATATTTTGCCAGTCTTATAGAAGACCAGGTTAAACTACTTGAAAATGAAAGTTCCCCTGAAGCGCAAATGATCATCAGTGATACCATGATCCAACTGAAAAAGCTGGAAACCAATTACAAACAATTGGAAACCGACTTAATCAATGGCGGTAATGACAAATTGATCCTAAGTGCCATGATAACCAACTTTCAAACAAGAATAGACCTCTTACAAGATGTCATCAATCAAATAGAAACAATCAAAACTTTAAAAAATTACAATGATGAAAACCTCACTATTTAAATACGCGGCAATACTACTTTTAGTAGCCCCCATGATCCTATCGGCCAATGATGGGAAAATTAAGGGTAAGTACACCAAAGAAAAAACCATAAAAAAGGAATTTGATGTAAATTCAGACGCCTTACTAAAAATCAATAATAGTTATGGCAATCTAAACCTGACTTCATGGAACGAAGACCGGGTCCTAATTGAGGTCCATATCAAGACAAGCGGTAACAATGAGGACAAGGTCCAAAAGAAGTTGGACAATATTACCGTAGATTTCGAAGCAACAAGCTCAATGGTATCCGCTAAGACCATATTCAACAAAAATAAAAGTAGTTGGGGCTGGAATTGGGGCAATAACAATGTTAATATGCAAATTAATTACACCGTAAAAATGCCGATTAAAAATAGCGTCCACTTAAATAATGATTACGGGAATATAATATTGGATCGCGTAGATGGTCATGCAAAAATCAATTGTGATTATGGCCGATTGGAGATTGGCGAACTTAGGGGAAGGAATAATTATCTAAATTTTGATTACACTTCAAAGTCAAGTATAGGATATATAAATAGTGGTGAAATAAAAGCAGATTACTCTGGTTTTACCATTGAAAAAGCAGGTGACTTGGAAGTTAATGCCGATTATACCAACTCCACTATCCTTCAAATGGAAAACTTGCAATACTCTTGTGATTATGGCAATATAGAAGTTGGCGAAGCCAATAATGTTGAAGGTAATGGAGATTACATCAATGTAAAATTGGGTACCATTCATGGCAATGTGGATGTAAATGCTGACTATGGATCCCTAAGAATCAAAAATATGGCAGAAGATGCTGGCAACCTACGTATAAGTTCAGATTATACAGGTGTTAAAATTGGTTATTCGCCTGGGTATCATTTTGATTTTGAAATAAAAACAGAATATGCAGGCGTAAGTGGTAAGGATGAATTTGAGATGAATATAAGCACTGAAAAATCGAACAATCGCTACTATAAAGGTTATCACGGAAGTGCAAACAGCGGAAATTCAGTTTCCATTGACAGTGAGTACGGTGGAATATCATTTTCAAAAAACCAATAAATCAATCAATCTACCCTGAAATGACTTCAGGGTCATAAAAACAAACAAATGAAAAAATTAGCAACACTAAGTTTAGTCGTATTATTCACTGTCTCTTGTTCTGCCCAATGGGGAAAGAAAGTGAACGGAAATGGAAAAGTGGTCACCATTGAACGGTCAACAGCTGATTATGACGCCGTCGCGGTATCAGGATGGTTTGATGTGGACCTAGTCAATGGCAACGAAGGGGATATTTCGATAAAAGGAGAAGAAAACCTATTAGAGCACATTATCACCGAAGTCAAAAATGGTAAATTGGTCATAAAGGTAGAAAAAGGAATGAACCTAAAGCCCTCTTCCTGGAAAGATGGCATTCATGTTACCGTACCGGTTGAAAGTATAAATGCAGTTTCACTTTCAGGTTCTGGCGACATTGTGGGTAAAAAGACGATAAAAACAGGAAACTTTAATACCTCAATGTCAGGTTCGGGCGATATTACCTTGGATGTCGATGCCAGTTCTATCGATGCATCAATGTCAGGTTCAGGTGATATTAATTTAAGTGGTTCTACGACCGATTTTACTGTCAATATTTCTGGTAGCGGCGATATCAAGGCCTACGAATTGGATGCTGATAATGTAGACGCCACCGTTTCAGGTTCTGCCGATATAAAAGTTACTGCAAATGAGAGATTAAAAGCAAGGGTATCTGGGTCTGGTGATATTCACTATAAAGGAAATCCTGAAAAATTAGATACCAAAACCTCTGGTTCTGGCGATATTACGAAAGCATAACCTACCTGCCGGTAGGCAATTCAAAAAGCGAACAACAATCAAACGAAAGTCCCGATGGTATCATCGGGACTTTTATTATGTTTTTTTTCTATTTACCCTTGTTAACAGGAACATGCCTATAAGAAAAAACAAGCCTAGGAAAATTATCGCGTTACGCATACTTCCCGAATATTGCGCGACAAAACCATATAAAAAAGTACCAATAACAATTCCGATTTTTTCGGCTACATCGTAAAAGCTAAAGAATGAAGCTGTATCGGTAGTCTCCGGAATAAATTTGGAATACGTTGACCTTGAGAGCGCCTGAATACCTCCCATAACGAGTCCTACACAACCAGCGGCAATATAAAAATCCATCGGTGTAATCACATAATAGGCGTAGATACAAATCAGCAGCCAAAGAATATTTATTACGATCAAGGTTTTGATATTGCCAAATTTCCCAGAGGCAAAGGCCGTAACCGTAGCTCCGCAAATTGCAACAATCTGAATAACCAAAATACTAATGATAAGACCAGTTGTCCGTTCAGAATCCGAGCCCCACTGTATTTCTTCTTCCCCAAAGTAAGTGGCAATCAACATCACGGTCTGTACGGCCATACTGTAGACAAAGAATGCACCCAAATAACGCTTCAATCTTATTTCGTCGCCCAATTGATGCCAGACCATTTTTAGTTCCTTAAATCCGTTTAAAATGATATGATCCCGCTTACCCTCCTTTTTGAATCCTTTGGGTAAATGGAAAAAAGTATATTGACTAAAAACCATCCACCAAATGCCAACAGTAACAAAAGAATATTTCATGGCCTTGATTTCAGCAGCTTCCGTTGCATCACCTTCAATTCCAAAAAAATCAGGTTTCATGACCATCGCCAAATTGAACAAAAGGAGAATCACACTACCGGTATATCCCATAGAAAAACCTTTGGCACTGATACCATCTTGCTGCTCCGGGAATGCCACATCGGGCAAATAGGAATTGTTTATGGCAAAGCTTACCCAGAAGCCAACCAATCCGAAGAAATAGCATGTTAAACCCAGATAAATATTATCCAATGAAAACCAATACAATCCTATACATGAAATTCCGCCTAAATAACAGAAGATTTTTAGAAAGAGTCTTTTATTGCCAAGATAATCGGATATACCCGCAATCAATGGCGTTACAATTGCAATAAAAACAAAGGCCAATGAAGTTACATAACTAATTAATGGCGCCCTTGCGATCTCCCCTCCAAAAACGGTTACTTTTTCAATATTGGCGACCCGAAAAAGTGCGCCATAGAAAATGGGGAAAATAGCAGAGGAGATGACCAGACTATAAACTGAATTGGCCCAATCGTAAAAAGCCCAGGCATTCAATAATTTTTTACTGCCTTTAATGGCCAATACTCTAGTCATATGAACTCATATATTCTCAGAAAAAAAGCTGCTCATTTGCAGAACAGCTTTCAATATACAATTATTAAGGAAATATTGTTCTACCCGAACATTACTTAAAAGTGGTTACTCCAAATTTCATGGCCTCTTGTCTAGCTAAAGGCGCCCACGCCGTTAAATTTGCAATTCTCGTGTCATTGGATGGATGCGTACTTAAAAACTCCGGTGGAGCTTGTTTGCCACTGTTCACTTTCATTCTCTTCCATAGTTCAGCAGCTTCAGTTGGGTCATAACCCGCGATGGCCATAATCTGAAGACCTATACGGTCAGCTTCAGTTTCATGGCTTCTGCTAAAGGGGAGCATTAAACCAATCGTGGAACCAAGGCCATAAGCCTGATTGAACATATTCCTTGTCTGTTCATCCTTTATGGCAATATTACCGGCAATAGCACCGACTTGTTGTAAAGTACCGGCACTCATACGTTGGGCACCATGATCTGCTAATGCATGTGCAACTTCATGTCCCATAACTACAGCTACCCCACGTTCTGTTTGTGTAATTGGCAATATTCCTGTATAAAAAACAATCTTACCCCCAGGCATACACCAGGCATTTATAGTTTCATCATTTACCAAATTGTATTCCCATTTGTAATCGCTGAGATATCCTGGATAACCATTGGCTGCCAACCATCGTTCTGCAGCTGAGGATATACGTTGGCCAACATTAGTGACCATGCGCGCTTCGGCCGTATTTTCAACCACACTATTCTCGGTAAGAAATTGATCATACTGGGCAAAGGCCATGGGGAAAATTTGACTGTTAGGATAAAAATTAAGGACTTTTTTACCTGTAAACGGATTTACCTTACAGGCTGCCACACCCATGAATATGGCAATAATTAATACCAGTTTTTTCATTTTATTATAGTGTTTAGTTCGAGTAAATTACAAAAAAATTATTCCCCTTTTATAAGCAATTGGGTAAAATCTTTGTTCACTTCTATAACATTGTTCCCATTAGGTTTTAGTTGATTCAAGGGTACCTCCTCATTATCTACTTCTATTGCTTTTATCTCAAATGGAAGGCCATGTAAATTAATCCTAAAACTATCATAAGATGCAATGAAGGTTCCATCCTTGAACTGTTGTATCACAAGACTTTTCTCCTTCCCCTTCAATTTGAAATTTCTTAAGCTGTACTGCCCTTTTTTATAGTCATACCCGTCTTGTTCATCTTCATAAACCGTTGAGCTTTCAGAGCCCATTCTAAAGTACACTTCCAAATCAAGTTCTTTGATTTCCAGCTCGCCAACATATTGTTGTACGGGAAATTTAGGAATGATCGCCCCTTCTTTCACAAATAAGGGAATTATATCAATATCTGCTTCTACCCATTTCTCTTTTCCCCCTTCAACAACTTCATCATTCCAATAATTGTACCATTTTCCTCTTGGAACGTACGTACGCCTTCCTTGGGCGTTTGGCTCTTGAACCGGACATACCAAAATATGTTCTCCAAAGATAAATTCATCAGTCCTAAAATGGGTCTGTGGATCTTCTTGGTCAAAATAGACCAATGGTTTTACCATTGGTTCCCCATTTTTTGAATATTTCCAGAACATCGTATACAAATAAGGCAAAAGCTGGTAGCGTAGCTCTATATATTTCCTAACAATATCAGTAACATCACTATCAAAAGACCAAGGTTCTTGATCACCATGATCCCCGCTTGAATGTACCCGACAAAATGGATGAAAAATGCCCAACTGAATCCATCTGGCGAATAACTCCCCATTGGGCTGCTCAGCAAATCCTCCGATATCTGATCCGACAAAAGACATACCGCTCATACACATACGCTGCACTTGCACATTGGCCAGCCATAAATGTTCCCAAGTGGCTACATTATCTCCTGTCCAAGTTGAGGAATAACGTTGTGTTCCTGCATAACCGGCCCTAGTAATTACAAAAGGCCTCTTAGGGTACACATATTTTTTAATCCCTTCATAGGTTGCCCTTACCATTTGCATACCATAAACATTATGGGCCTTGCGATGGGTACATGGGTAACCGTCGTAATTGTGTCTTGTATCAAGAGGTGCCGTTTTAGAAGGTACCTCCATTACTGCAGGTTCATTCATATCGTTCCAAACTGCATGCACACCTAATTCTGACATGAATTCCTTATAAAGCTCTGCCCACCATTCACGTACCTCAGGATTGGTAAAATCAGGAAAATGACATTCCCCTGGCCATACTTTTCCGCGCATATAAGGACCATCACCACGCTTACAGAAATAATCATTCTTCATCGCTTCTTGATACACCCAGTAATCCTTATCGATCTTGATTCCCGGATCGATCATGACCACGGTTTTGAATCCGTCTTCATTCAATTCACCAATCATTCGCTTTGGGTCAGGAAACTTTTTCTTGTCCCAAGTGAAACAGCGAAAACCATCCATATAATCAATATCCAAATAAAGGGCATCACAAGGAATCTTCAATTCCCTAAATTTACCGGCCAATGCCTTCACGTTACTTTCGGGAAAATAACTCCATTTAGACTGGTGGTAACCCATGGCCCACATAGGTGGTAGCTCAGGAGTGCCGGTTAAGTTGGTATAAGCTTTAATGACCTTGGACATTTCCGGACCATAGAAGAAATAATAGTTCATCTCACCCCCGTCGGCCCAAAAGCTGGTTACATGTCTGCGCTCATGTGCAAAGTCAAAATGCGTTTTGAAGGTATTATCAAAGAAAACACCGTATGCTATATTCTTATGAAGGCCACAGTAAAAAGGAACGGATTTATACAGTGGATCTTGATCCTTACCATAGGCATACTGATCTGTACACCAATTATTTATCCTTTTACCCTTTAAGTTAGAGTGCGTTGCCTTATCACCCAGGCCGTAATAACTTTCGGCATTTTGGGTGATCTTGCTCATTTTTACGGTATTACCGCCATATTCATAGTTTTCTTCCCAATGAAAACCAATTTCATCTTCATTAATGATATTGCCTTCTAAATCAGAAATTTGGATTCGAAGGGATTTTTTATCGACCAAAACCTTGATCTTGGAAGTTTCGATTAAATATTCGGTCTTCGTTTCACTTACTTCCAATTTATTATATCCCCTACTGGCATTATCACTTATGGCATATGAAAAATCCGGTTGAAAGACTTCCTCGGTAGCATACCTAAATCGCAAAGCACTATTACGCAAGACTGTAATTTGCAGGATAACACCATTTTCAGTGGTAAAATAGAACTTGTCTACATCTTGTTTAAAATCTATTATTTGATTGGGACAGAGGTTCCCTTTATATTCTAATTCGGTATTGGTAATCATAGTTGGTCAAAATTTAAAGCGTAGCAAAATAAACACTTTGACATGTAATTGTGAAATACAAAGCGACGAATTGTCAACAATTGCGTTATAATTGAACGTACTATTGAAAAATAACAATTCCTAAAGGTGGTATTGTAATTTCAATTGATTCGTCAAAACCATGCCATGGTTTTTTTTCTGTTTTCACAGTGGCATTCTTTGATCCTGAACCGCCATACTTTTTGGCATCACTATTGAAAATTTCTTTCAACGAACCCGATTTAGGAATTCCAAATCGATAATTTTCCCTTGATACAGGGGTAAAATTAGCGGCAATTATAAGATCGTTCCCCTCATCATGCCCTTTTCGAATATAGGTCAACACCGAGTTTTCAGAATCACCATAATCTATCCATTGAAATCCTTCCTGACTGAATTGTTTCTCGTAGAGGGCAGGATATGTCTTATAGATTTCATTTAGGTCTTTTATCAATTTCTGAATGCCCGAATGAAAATTATACTGCGTTAAGTGCCAATCCAAACTTTGGTTATAATTCCATTCAGATGACTGTCCAAATTCACCACCCATAAATATTAAATTGGCCCCAGGATGCGTAAACATATATCCGTAAAGCAACCTTAGATTGGCAAACTGTTGCCATTCATCCCCCGGCATTCGATACAATAATGATTGTTTACCATAGACCACTTCGTCATGAGAGAACGGTAGCATAAAATTCTCTGTAAATGCATAGGTCGCACTAAATGTAAGATCGTTCTGATGGTGCTTTCTGTAAATAGGTTCTTTCTTAAAAAACTCTAAAGTATCATGCATCCAACCCATCATCCATTTCATTCCAAAACCAAGTCCACCAATATTCACTGGTTTTGATACGCCTGAGAAAGCGGTTGATTCCTCAGCTATGGTCTGCACTCCAGGAAAACTACCATATACAGATTCATTCAGTTCACGAATGAATGACATGGCTTCCAAATTTTCGTTATTGCCGTACATATTGGGCTCCCATTCGCCCTCTTCCCTAGAATAATCCAGATATAACATTGATGCAACCGCATCAACCCTTAACCCGTCAA
>JAAETN010000362.1 GCA_024228355.1 Maribacter sp.
CTTGACCCTGGGCTATGGGATATAACCCCTTCGGGGTAGGTTGTAATCAATAACATTAATGTAGTGCTTACCGAATATATACTTATTATTCCCCTTTTTTGTTCCTTAGGGATCCCCCAAAAAATAATTCTTTAAATTTATCCACTTTGGTTCACTTAAGGCACTTCAAACTTGCTCGGTTAAGTCATACGCTGGGCCATAAAGTTTGCGATGTCTTTAAAAACTGTTTTATTGTTAGTTGGTATCTCATCAATTATTTGAGAAGTTTGTTTAATTAAATCATCGGCATATTTTTGTGCGTGATCAATGGCTCCATACCTGTTATAAATATCAAGTACATGGTTCACATCAGCTTCAGTTGTCTTTTCTCTTTGCTTAGCCATTATTTCGATAAGCGTTTGTTTGTTGTCTTCACTTGCTACATCAAGTGTATATGCATATAGAAAGCTTGATTTCCCCTCTTTGATATCAGAACCGATTATGCCTCCACGTCCCTTGCCTCTTGTTAAATCTATTAAATCATCTTTAATCTGGAAGGCAGGTCCCATTAGTTTGCCTAAATCCCAGATTTTATCTATTGTC
>JAAETN010000363.1 GCA_024228355.1 Maribacter sp.
CATTTATAAATGCATTTTAAGAGCAAGTGCATAGAAGCAGAAGTAGTACGAATATTGCGAGATTCAACAAAGGACGCATTATTGATACATTTTGGTAAATAAATATGGGGCTTCGTTTTAGAAACTGTGTAGCCCCAAAGTACGAAAAGGAACTTTTTTGAAAGCCAGGGCAAATAATATTGGTTGGTGGTCTGGGGTAGCTCGGCACCTTAACAAGTCGCCCAACAAGGACGCACAAAAAGCGTGCGCCTGTTGGCTAGAACGTTATGCCTTTAAATATGGATAAAGAAGCATTAGTCGAGCTTATAGAAACTGCATTCAAGAATGTAAGGCTTGGAGATGGAATAGGGATATTTGAGGCAGAAGCAATTGATAACTATGCGAGTGAAAAAGAAACTCTTAAGGCCAGGGCAAAAGATAGGAAAGAATGGAAAAATTGGACTGAAATTCCAAGAGAGGTAATAGAAACATTCTGTTCAGTACTCTGCTTTGTGGATCTTGAGGGCATGCGGTTTGTTTTGCCAGCATATATGAAATTTTCAGTAGAAAACCATAAAACAAATGCATCCGCAAGCATTGATTCACCTATATATGCATTGTCATCAAATCCAGTATTTGTAGAACCAGAAGTAGATAAATGCTTTACAAAAGAACAATATGTAGTTTTTGCTAAGTTTTTAAAATTTATGGTTTTAGATGCAGGTGAGGATTATGTTGACTCATTTTCTGCCTCACAAGCATATGAAAAGTATTGGGCAAAATATGATTCAAATATGGCATAACAAGCAGGTAAAGATCGTTCGCTATCGCTCACTGGGACGCTGGCTCCGCCAGTCGCCCCTTACCTAAAACGTTGGGTGTGAAACACACACGGTTACCAAAAACTTATATAAACGCAAATACAATGTGGTAAATTAAAGCTCTTGTTCAGTGGCGCTGACTGACGCAGCAGAATGAAAGTGCAACGTTCTTTTGAGGTTC
>JAAETN010000364.1 GCA_024228355.1 Maribacter sp.
CAAAAAATTTAGCTATAATATCGATGATAATCTTGACCAAGTCGTTGATGTATATAAGGAAAAGATGGGGTCCTATCCGACTTCCTTGAATCACACCGCTGGTTACAGGTAACCAGTCGGAGTACGTTTCATTGAGATAAACCCTCTGCTGTCTGTTAGTTAGGAATGATTGTATCCAATTTAAAAGGTGTCATTCGATTCCGTACATTCTTAATTTGGAAATTAACTTAGGATGAGATACAGAATCGAAGGCTTTTGCTAGGTCCAAATATATTACATCAACGACTTTGTCTTCTGCGATCGCTTGGGTCCAATCGTTGAGGCATTCGAGCATTTGGGTTACTGTGGATTTTTTTCGAACAAATCCGTGTTGACTTTGTGTTATTACGTTGTTTCTAGCTAAATAGTCTGTTAACTGTTCTGAAATTATACCTTCCATTATTTTACAAGCAATACATGTAAGACTTATTGGCCTGTAGCCCGCTGGCGAGGATGGGGATCCCTTTTTTTTAAAAATTGGAATTACATCAGCTTTCAACCAACATTCGGGTAATTGTTCGGTAACGTAGGAAAATTGATAGATGTAGGAGAGAGGTTCAGCTAGGGGAACGCTTAACTTATTAAAGAGCTTCGACAGTAAACTGTCGGGGCCGGCTGAAAGTTTAAGTGGTTGATTCTCCAAGTAACGATATACTATGTGAGGGGAAAAATCGATCACCGGTAATGGTTCATTTATTCGATTAATATCGAAATGCGGTAGTTTACCGTTGTCCACTGTGAAAACTGATGTAAAATATTCATTTAG
>JAAETN010000365.1 GCA_024228355.1 Maribacter sp.
GAAGAAGTAGGCCTTTTGAACTATCTGAATGAATTGCCTTCGGAGAAGTTGAGCAATTATATGTTTCAAAACAACGGCGACCTTACTTTTACCAAAAGAACAAAAGAATGGGGTTTTGAAGAAAAGACTTTTTCAAATGGAGTGGCCTATTCCGACCTGGATAACGATGGTGACTTGGATTTGGTCATTAACAATTTGGAGGATGCCTCCATCGTATATCGAAACAATAGTACCAAAACCAACCACCTAACCATCCAGTTGGAAGGGAATGGCGAGGTATTGCCTAACGGAAGCAAGGTTTCCGTTCATACAGCTGAAGGTATTCAGGTACAAGAACATAATATGGCTCGGGGCTACCTTTCCTCTGTATCACCCCTACTCCATTTCGGGCTCGGATCTATTGACCATATTGATAGTGTTTTGGTAACATGGCCCAACGGTTCAACCACCAAGTTGAATAAGGTAAAGGTAAACCAAAAACTATCCATTGGCTATGATGAAACCCAAGCCATTGCCAGTAGTTCCCAAAAATCGGACGACAGCCCGAAAATCTTTAATACTATTGATGCCCCAGAACTCACTATACATGAGGAGAACCCCTTTAATGATTTTGACATCGAGATTTTACTTCCCCATAAAAATACAACCTTGGGCCCTGCACTTGCTACGGGAGATTTAAATAATGATGGTTTGGACGATTATATAATCGGAAGTTCGATTGGTAAATCGGCATCAGTTTTCATTCAGGATGAAAATGGTGAATTTTCTGCTTTACCCATTGCGGCTTTGATTGAGGACAAGTATCATGAGGATTTAGGGATTTTGATATTCGATCCCGATAATGATGGCGACAACGATTTTTATATTGCTTCTGGAGGAAATGAATTTAGCGCCGGTTCACCTGGTTACGAAGACAGATTTTATGAAAATCTAGGTAATAGTACCTTTCGACGTAATACAGAAGCATTGCCTGACACCAAAAATAGTGGGTTGAATGTGAGTGCTTCCGACTTTGATCATGATGGTGACCTGGATCTTTTTGTAGGAGGGCGATTGATCCCAAAAAAATACCCCTATCCAGCCGATTCACATATACTCGAAAATATAAGTGATGCCTCGGGACCCAAATTCGTTGAAGTAACTGATAGCGTATTGCCAGAATTAAAATCCTTAGGACTCGTTACTGCCTCTAGTTGGGTTGATTTTGACAATGATGGCTGGGAAGACCTTGTTGTTGTAGGCGAATGGATGCCCATCAAATTTTATAAAAATAATGAGGGAACGTTTAAGGAGGTATCAGAGCAAGTTTTAGAGAGCAAGTTTTCAGGTTGGTGGTTCGACATTCAAAAGGGTGATTTTGACAATGATGGGGATCAAGACCTTATTGTTGGTAATTTGGGCAAAAACTACAAATATCAAGCCAGTGCTACCGCTCCTTTTAAAATATACCTGAATGATTTTGACAATAATGATCAAGTGGATATCGTATTGAGCTACAAAAAAGGGGAGACCGAATTTCCAGTTCGTGGTCGCCAATGTTCTTCACAACAAATGCCCGCTATCAAAAATAAATTCAAGGATTATAATTCTTTTGCCAGTGCCTCGTTGAACCAGATTTATACGAGTAAGATGTTGGAAGAGTCATTAAACTACGAGATTACTTCCTTTGCTAGTATATATCTTCAGAATGATGGCGGAAAGTTTACCGCCAAAGCCTTGCCCCAATTGGCCCAATTTTCCAGTATTAACAAATTTATTGTTCAGGATTTTGATGAAGACGGCAATCTAGATGCAGTATTAGCTGGTAATTTGTATAATGCAGAGGTAGAGACTCCAAGAAACGATTCCAGTTTTGGATTATTCCTACAAGGAGATGGCGCCGGAAATTTCATCGCCAGAACAATGATGGAATCTGGTCTGAAGATTGTAGGTGATGTGCGAGACATGGAACTCCTTGCAAAAAATGGCAAAAGTCATATTTTGGTTGCGAAGAATAACGCTCAAATGCAGCTGATTGGGGTAAACTGATCAGCAATTGATGACAGATGTTCCATTCAATTCCAGAAATGGATATAAAACCCTAACGTGACGATATTATAGCATGCATATGAAAAATTATAAAGCTGTTTGGGCATTTTTCTTACTAGTATTTACCAATGCATCCCTATTAGCCCAACAAAGTAATACTCTTTTTAATTTAGCGGGACATGAGGTTCAGTTGAAAGGGGATTTTGGTGAATTCGATACAACACTTGAAATTGAAAAAGGTGTTCAAGGCCTGGAAACAGTAACAATTACCTTAAATCATACTGAGGGTGCGCCTCCACCTGAATTTTCCTTGAATTGGGCGTTACCTTCAAGTGACATTGCAGGGTATTGGAGCACGGGAAGCTTTAATGACAAAACAATAGGTCCTAGTTGGGGGCCATCAGCTGTTCGTTCCATGTTGGCCAAACAAGCTCCGGTAATTACATTATTTGGCCATGATGATACTAATCGATTCACTTTTGCGGCTTCCGAAGCCCTCAATACAACTATTCTGAGTTCTGGAGTTATGGAAGAAGATGGGATGGTCTATAATAAAGTGACCTTTTTTTCAGAAAAATATAGATCTCTTACGAAATACGAGGTTAAAGTACGTTTTGATACAAGACCGCAATTGTATTCCAAAGCGTTGGACGATGTAGCCGAGTGGTGGGCCTCTTTTGAGCTCTTCAAACCATCAATAGTCCCTGAAGTGGCGAGAAAACCCGTTTATTCAAGCTGGTATAGCTATCATCAGAAGGTCACCATGAGTGAACTGCTTAAAGAATGCAGGTTGGCAAAAAAAATGGGGTTTGAATCCATTATTGTTGATGATGGGTGGCAAACCTTGGATAGTAGCAGGGGTTATGCCTACACCGGAGATTGGGAACCTGAACGCATACCGGAAATGAAGGAGTTCGTAGCGGCCGTACATGACCTGGATATGAAATTTATGCTTTGGTATGCCGTGCCTTTCGTGGGCGAAAAATCAGAGGCCTATGAAAAAATGAAGGGTAAATTCTTGAGGTATTGGAATGGGCAAGGTACGTATGTATTAGACCCTAGGTATCCTGAGGTAAGAGAGTTTATAATCAAGACTTATGTCGACGCCACCAAGGCATGGGATCTTGATGGTTTTAAATTGGACTTCATTGGAAGGTTCACTGCGGGGAACGATACAGAATTAACCAAAGAGAACGGCCGTGACTATGCATCGGTCAATGAGGCTACTGATATACTGATGACCGATTTAATGAGATCTTTGCAAGAAATTAAGCCCGATATCATGATCGAATTTAGACAACCTTATGTAGGACCGGCAATGCGTAAATATGGTAATATGTTTAGAGCTACCGATTGTCCCAACCTTGCATCTGTGAATAGAATTAGAACTGCTGACCTAAGATTATTAAGTGGATCGACCGCAGTACATTCAGATATGTTAATGTGGCATTATGACGAACCTGTGGAAGTTGCTGCACTTCAGATGCTTAATGTAATGTATTCCGTTCCTCAGATATCAGTACGTTTGGAAGATATTCCCGAAGATCATTTTAATATGATCAAGTTTTATACTGATTACTGGTTAAGGAATAGAGACGTATTATTAGATGGTGATTTCCATGCTGTAAGTCCCCTTACCAATTATCCTTTGCTAGAAGGGATGAAGGACAATAAAAAAATAACGACCATTTTTAACGACCAGATAGTTGATATTCAATTAGATAAATATACAGACATAGATATATTGAATGCGAAAAGAACTTCTAGGGTAATTGTAATCCCGAAAGGGGAAGCAAGAAAGTACGAATATCGTATTATGAACTGCCTTGGAGCGGAAATAAAGAAAGATACTATTGAATTGACCGAAAGCACCTTTACTTTTGAGGTACCACCATCGGGATTAATTTCATTTATAGCGGTTCAATAAGATCATGATATACCAATAGTAACATTACCACTAATAGGAGGTTGAATTGCAAGAAAATATATGTTGATCAAAAAACAAATGCTAAAAACAAAGAACCCAGCTTTATTTAATTCCAAGTTGTTACCTATACTAATGGCGGTTTTAGTATTTTCTTGTAATGAAAAAGAACAAAAAATAGAGACTAATGCGCAGCCTAATATTTTATGGATCTACTTGGAAGATACCGCTCCTCTTTTAAGTAGTTATGGGACAACACTAATTTCCACGCCCAATATAGATAGTCTTGCCCAACAGGGTGTTTTATATAAAAACGCTTTTATGCCGGCTCCTGTATGCTCGGCTAGTCGTTCTAGTATTATAACAGGGGTGATGTCAACTACTATTGGAGCGCATAACCATCATAGTTCTAGAACAAAACAATCTGCGATAAAATTGCCCGATAATTTGAAAACGATTCCTGAACTATTTAAAGAAGCTGGATATTTTACATTTAACAATGGGAAAGATGATTATAATTTCACCTATAATCGAAGGGAGTTATACACTCAAGATTTTAAAATGCACCCCTTGTATGGCAAAAGTAGCGTACGGCTAGGGCTAGAAACATTAAAAGACAAACAGCCTTTCTTCGGACAAATACAGTTGTATGGTGGAAAGGAAATATTCTCATCAAGTTTCAAGGATAATGTAAAAACCCCGGTGGACAGGTCAAAAATAAAACTGCCCCCTTACCTGCCTGATCATCCTACAATCATAGAAGAATACGCAAATCATTTGGATGCAATCCAAATTACAGATGAAAAAGTAGGGGATATCATTAAAAA
>JAAETN010000366.1 GCA_024228355.1 Maribacter sp.
TAACGAGATCGAAAACCGGAGGAGTATTCTCCGGTCAGCTCCATGTAATGGTTATAGGCTCATATTATCTTTTCTCATAGACTTCTTTCAGATAAGATGAGCATGCATTAATATTCATCTTAACTTTTGAACTAATTAATGACACTTTTTGTGCCGAATTGAGCAACTGGTTATTTCGTGTTTTCATGAACCTTTATGCAAATCGAATATTTACAAGGTTTGCACCGATACCACCGTTTGCCCCAACTCGCTAGAACTATGTATATAATTAATATTGTTACGGTGGGGTAACCCACAAGAGGTTTTAAAACTATTAAAGGAATAAATGTCAACCACCAAAATAATTCAAAGGCTATCACATCACCGAACCAATGACTTATAACCCATCTTTTTTGAATCATTGGCTCTCCACATTTAGGACATTTCATTTTATGTGCTATAATGGGGAGCTGAGCGAAATTCGTACAATAAGGCCGACATGGTTTTTATTGTCGAGCTGTTTATGCGAATTTTCGTTCGAGTGATTTGTTGGGGCGTTTTTTGCCCCGACAAATCGTTTGAACGGCAGTTCAGCTCCCCATTGCGGAGGGATAAAATTATCATCGATTTGTTTTCATTAATATATTATCCCGCCGCAACGTCCTAGATGACATGCGAGAGAATAACTAAAAACGTACTAAGCAATAAGACATAAACCGGACGTACATTTCGAGTCAATGTCTATCAAATTGTTATGTTTTTATCCTTTTTCCACTACTGGAACAAGGAAAGCACTGACATAAAGATCTCCATCGCTTCTAAGCGAATGCAATATTTTGGCAGGAGCAATAAATGCTTTTCCTACACTTAGCTCTACTTCTCCATCTTCTAGAACTCCAAAGCCGGATCCTTTTATGCAATAAAATATTTCGTCTTGATCTTCGTGTTTATGCAGAGGAACTTTTTTATCTGAAGGGATATGATATACATTCTTAACAATTGAGTCTTTAATGGCATTTAAATCCATGATATTACTCCTTTACTATGATTTCTCAATTTAATTATTTTTAACATAATGGGGAGCTGAGCGAAATTCGTACAATAAGGCCGACATGGTTTTTATTGTCGAGCTGTTTATGCGAATTTTCGTTCGAGTGATTTGTTGGGGCGTTTTTTTTGCCCCAACAAATCGCTTGAACGGCAGTTCAGCTCCCCATTGGGGCGGGATAATATTATTATAGATTTGTTTACATTAA
>JAAETN010000367.1 GCA_024228355.1 Maribacter sp.
CTGCAAAAAGAGATAAGTATGAGTTAAGAATGGAATTGCTGGTAAGATGATAAAAACATGAAAAAGGCTGCACGAATTTTTTACATTGACAACTTAAGAATCTTCCTGATCGCTTTGGTGGTTTTACATCATCTGTCTATTACTTATGGTGCCTCTGGCGACTGGTATTACAATGAAGTGGAAGGGGATACCTTTACTACTTTGATTCTTACCGGCTTTACAGCTTCCAATCAATCCTTTTTCATGGGCTTGTTCTTCCTTATATCGGCCTACTTTACACGAATTTCCCTTGAAAGAAAGCCCATTGGGACATTTGTGAAAGACCGCTTGATTCGCCTGGGCATTCCCCTGATCATCTTTTATTTTTTACTCTCCCCCTTAACCATATATATGAGATTATGGTTGGTTGAGGGAGTTGATTACAACTTTATTGAGTATGTCAGGGAACACCAGGGCTTTGGATTCGGTCCGATGTGGTTTGTTGAAACGCTCATCTATTTCAGTTTTATTTATGTCGTTTACAGATTGATATTCCGGAATAAAAAAGCCCCATCGACAAATCCGCCAGCCTTTCCTAAGCCACTGACCATCATTCTAGCGGCACTAACGATAAGTGCCGTATCATTTATTGTTCGGTTATGGTTTCCGCTAGGTTCATCCCTGGGAGGCACAGGCCTCCAACTACCTTATTTTCCTCAATACATAGCCATGCTTGTATTCGGGATATTGATTGCAAAATACAATTGGTTTGAAAGAATTACTTACAGGCAGGGATTACGGTGGTTTTTGATTGCCCAGTTTTACATCCTTATTGTATTTCCTATAACGTTTTATTTCGGTACAAAAGAATTTGGGATAGAGCCATTTGCCGGCGGATGGAATTGGCAAGCTTTGACATTGGCAGTTTGGGAGCAGTTGACCGGGTTTTCAATTATGATTGGGCTAATTGGAATATTCAAACAAAGGTTTAGCGAACAGGGAAAATGGGCTAAACAACTATCAGGCGCAGCCTACGCCGTTTATATTATTCATCCGGTCGTAATCGTCACTTTAAGTTCCGTGCTTAAGGACTGGGGAGTGTATCCGGCTTTAAAATTCATCCTTATAGCTCCTATAGCATTATTCTTATGTTTCGGTATTGGGATATTAATTAAAAAGATACCTCTTGTCAATAAAGTTGTTTAACACAAGCTTAAAAATGTGAATCCTTTGGATCATTTGGAATTAGATACTTGAACTTTAGATTGGATTGGAGCAGGAAGATATTTAAGTTTATGGTTTTGTAAGCGGCACTTTTTTAAGGATGGTTTTTATCTGGAATGCAATTTGGAATGTACCTTCCTTTGCTATAAATACCCTTCTCGTTTTGTAATCAAAATAATGAAAGTGGATAGTTACGATGATGTACCCAAGGATGGGTGGGTAAAAGAGCGGGAAAAGGATTAATCAAGCGGTCTCTTTTCTTTCAATATTAGAAAAACAACCCTTCCAATAATCAAACTCAAAATGATTAATGCAATACACCACCAAAAAACCATAATATAGAATTCCTCATCCCTATTAAGTTCTTCGATATTATCGTTGACTTTAGAAATTAGGATGATAATAAATGGTAGAAGTTTTTCCATAAATTTAGTTGGACCATTCAAAATACTTAAAAGTTTGTCTCAGGTTATTAAAACCCGCTGAAAGGCTCAATTAATGGGATAAACTGTCTGTGGCTGTTGAATAGTTAAATGACATAAGTCATTGGCAG
>JAAETN010000368.1 GCA_024228355.1 Maribacter sp.
CACTGGGAGAAATGGTTTTTTTGTACTCCCTTCATGCTTTTGCCTATGGGTTTACGAATCTGATTTTTTCTTAGTTGATAAATTTTGATAAAATGGTTTTGGATGGTGATTTTGACAGGGTTTTGGTCAGACCGCTAAGCCCATTGGGACAGGTGATATTCTCAAAGTTCGAAATATCTACAGCAGCGCATCTCATAATCGGGTTTACAGCGCTTTACTTTGGTTCCAGTCTTGCCGGTATAGTATGGACGCTTAACAAGGCCCTGCTGTTCCCACTGATCGTGATTGGAGGAGTTATGATAGCCGGTGGTATACGTCTGATTGTAACGGCCGTTGCCTTCTGGACGTTAAGAAACCGTTCCCTGGTCCATACAGTAATTTTTTCAAGTAAGGAGTTTATTAACTATCCCGTAAATATTTATAATCTGGGAATGCAGTTCTTTTTGACATTTATATTCCCAATAGCATTTATAAATTTCTATCCGGCACACCTTTTCCTTGATCGTTCGGGGGAAGAGCTATTACATCCCGCATTAGAGATCGGAACTCCAGTTGTAGGTGTTATCGTATTTACTATTTCTATCTTTACGTGGAAAGTTGGTGTGGACCATTACCAAAGTACAGGTTCTTAACTCTTTAGTGTTATTTTGTAACAAGTTAGATCTCTTTGCGACGAATGGCTATCCTTTGGCGACTTTTTTTCTAACCTGCGTGGTGGCATGGACAAACGAGTTTGTCCATGCCACCCAACAGCATCAAAGACTTTGAATTTCCTATACATAAATTTATCGGAATGATAAAATCTATGTGTTGACGAAGACATATTTATTTACCACAGAATATGTTCATAGTTATAAATTGACAAATGCAAAGCCAAAGGTAGAATTACACTTTTATTAAGTAGCATCCGGTTAGGTTTTTGCGGGTACCGTTTTTGTCATACCCGAGTTCTTTTATCGGGTATCCATGTGGCTCGTTCAACCTGGATTTCCGCTAAAAGCATGCGGGAATGACAGCTTTGGGGCTTTAATTTGAACCC
>JAAETN010000369.1 GCA_024228355.1 Maribacter sp.
ATGGGGAGCTGAGCTAAACGCTCAAGCGATTTGTAGGGGCAAAAAAACGCCCCAACAAATCACTCGAACAAAAATTCGCATAAACGGCTCGACAACAAAACATGTCGGCCTTATTATACGAATTTCGCTCAGCTCCCCATTAGCAAAAAAAATGAATACAATTTACGAATATAGGGAAAATGAAGATGGATCATTCACCTTCATGATTGACTGCTGTTCAAACGATATTCTGGAAACCATACTTAATCCTGACATTCCATATGTTTGGTCAGTAAATCATTTTTTCGAAGACAGTTACGACTGGGTTAAGCGTAAAATTGCACTGTCAAAAAGTGGTGAACAACATGAAGTATTGGTTAGAGGTATGGCTTTTGATTTTATTATGGAAACAAAAAAGTATCTGTCAATAGCTAGCGAATTCTCAAAGCAAGGGAATATTTTAATACAAACAACAAAACTTATACCACAATCTTTGGAATATAAGGGCATTCCTAAAGATAACAGAACTAAAATCCTCATTCAAAATGGTATGTATCTTGAGTTTTTTCTTCCTCATGAAAATGAAACAGCATCCTGTACATGCATCGATAAGAATCATGTTGAAAGAATAATTGAAGCCCTCAAATAATTTAATTGCTAACAATTAAATCCAGTTGACCAAAAATGCACTCATGTTTAACCAAGCATTACAGGTTGACAAAGGTTTACAGCATATCTTACATCTATCGGTTAGCCATTTTTGCCAACTGATTTAGGACGTTGGGGCGGGATAAAAAATTAATGAAAAACAAATCGTAGATAATTTTATCCCACCCCAATGGGGAGCTGAGCTAAACGCTCAAGCGATTTGTAGGGGCAAAAAAACGCCCCAACAAATCACTCGAAC
>JAAETN010000370.1 GCA_024228355.1 Maribacter sp.
TAAATACAATTTGGCTAAAAATGCTACTGACACACAGTTGGCCTGTGAACGCAGTCAGTTGACCAGCATAAAGTTAAGAGATACCGAGAGTTACATAACAGAAATAGTTGGTGGTCTGGTAACAAAACTTAATATGCCATTGGGGGATTTTGTCGAAGTGGTTAATAATATTAGTGATCCAGCATGGCAATAATTGTTGATTTGGGTGAGTCATGAAAAAAACATTAAATGAAATCGATATCTCTTACTGGAATGTCAAAGATAAGGAATGGATGGCTCAACGCAAAACCACGTGGCCTAGAATTGAAGCTATGTTGGTTGACCTCAAACCCAGGAAAGCGCTCAGTATAATTAAAGCCTATTACCTAAAAGGGCGAATGCCAAATTGGAAAATGTTAGAGGATTGGGGTGATGAAAGCGGTCATCTTGATATCTTTGTTTTTTTATGGCTTCATCCAAGTTGGGAAGAGTCAGTTCTCAGAGAATTAAGAGATTTGTATATTAATTCCAGGTTAATAGTCATGAGGGATCTGTCATCAGGGTTCCAAGATTTTTTGGGGTCTCAGTCTGTTTCATTAACACAAGATTGGGAAACAATGGAAGAGGTTAACTGCCCTTATTTAGAAGGTCATGGGGAATTGTTATTTCAAGTAATGCTAGGTAATCCTATTCA
>JAAETN010000371.1 GCA_024228355.1 Maribacter sp.
GTGAACGATATTCCTAAAGACTTAAAAACATTGGTCTTTGGTATCAAAACCCAAAAGCAGCAGTTCAATGTCTACACCGAACCATTGCAGTCCTATTCAAAAGAGAGGCAATTCATAAATGGTCAATTGCGTAGTTCTGACCTTTTGTCATTGCAGACTGTTAAAGAGTTGATTTCAATCAGTCACAAAGGGAATTCCATAAAAGTAAAGTTTGATGATGCCATAAAGGAGAGCACTCAGTTTTATTTTAAGATTGATAGCATTCAGCGGTACAAAGACGATACAGAACTGGAAATTACATGGGATGGAACAAAACACGATATCGAAAGTTCAGGAAAGAACTCGATAAGGATACCCGGCAAAAACAATTTCACCGTATTGGAAGCTTTGGTTCAAACTGGTGATCAACAGCTAGTATTGATCAATTTTTCAGACCCCATAAAAAAAGGTCAAAATTTTAAAGGATTGGTCGTATTGGAGGGGGCAGCCAATCCTAAATTCGCAGTTGATGGAAACTCTTTAAAGGTTTATCCAGACAATGAAATTAATGGCACAGCTCTACTTGAGGTATTTAACGGTATTGAAAGTAGCGATGGGTATAAGCTAAAATCCAAATTTGAGGAACGTATTGCTTTTGACCAGATTAAACCTGAGGTTAGGTTATTATCGAACGGCACGATTTTACCATCTTCGAACAATCTAAAAATAAATTTTGAGACCGTAAATCTCAAGGCTGTTGAGGTATCTGTTCTGAAGATATATGAAAACAATGTGCTGCAATTTCTACAGGGAAACAATATAAATGGCGAATACAACCTACGATCGGTTGCCCGTCCGATTGCCAGAAGGAAAATCGTTTTACAGAATCAATTGTCCAATATGAATGGCAAATGGTCTGCACATGCACTGGATCTTAAAACCTTGATAAGCCCGGATGCGGGATCCATTTATAGAGTAGAGTTTGATTTTAATTCTTCATATAGCGCCTATAAATGCCAAGCCACCAATTTTGAAACTAGAAAGGATGCAGAAGAAGGTTTTGATGAAGAGCGGGAAGATAGTTCTTGGGATGGCGTAGAAGCCTATTATGATGATTACTATTATAATTATGATTGGAACGAACGTGAAAATCCTTGTCATACTTCCTATTACTACAACAAAAAAATTGGAATCAATGTTTTGGCAAGTGACCTTGGTGTAACCATAAAAAAAGGAGTGAACAATAGCTATTTTGTTGCAGTAAACGATCTTTTGAATACAAACCCGGTTGCAGGAGTTAAGGTCACATTTTATAATTTTCAGCAACAACCTATTGGTAATGTTGTTACTGATGCAGAGGGCACATCTATTTTTGATGCTGATAAGCTGGCTTATTTTGCTATTGCAGAAAATAACGGACAAAAAACCTACATAAAGCTCAACGATGGCAATGTGCTATCAGTAAGCAAGTTCAATGTGGCCGGCGTACAATTACAGAAAGGCATTAAAGGGTTCATATTTGGTGAACGGGGAGTTTGGCGGCCTGGCGACCAAATCTATCTTTCATTTTTATTGAATGATAATGCGAATAAGCTTCCCACTGATCATCCCGTTAAATTGGAATTAATAGACCCCTATAACAAAGTCGTATTACGAGATGTTCAAAGTTCAGGATTGAACAATTTCTATCACTTTAAGGTGAAGACCAACGAGAATGCTCCAACTGGCAATTGGTTGGCTAAGGTTTCTGTGGGTGGTGCCTCTTTCACCAAAACCGTTAAGATTGAAACTATCAAACCAAATCGATTAAAAATCAAGACCCAGTTTGACCAAGATGTTCTTTCGAATACCAGACCCATCTCAGGGAACTTGGAAGTGAAATGGTTGCATGGGGCCATAGCGAAAAATCTCAAAGCAGATGTAACCGCTAAATTCAATTTGCAGACAACAGGCTTTGACACCTATCCGGGGTATGTTTTTGATGACCCTACTAGGACTTTTTCATCAGAAGAGCAACGGGTATTTGATGGCAAATTGAATGCCGAAGGCAAGGTCGATTTTAGCATGAATGCACAACTTACCAATAGTGCTCCTGGAATGCTCAAGGCCGCTTTTATCACTAAAGTATATGAAAACGGGGGCGATTTTAGCACGGATGTTTTCGTGAAGCCATATTCACCCTACCAAACCTATATTGGATTAAATGCCCCTAAAGGAGATAAAACCAGGAGTATGCTTTTAACCGACACAAAACACCTTTTCGAGGTGGTTTCAGTTAATGAAAAAGGAAATCCCAAAGCGGCCAAGAATCTAAAAGTAACAGTACATAAGGTAGACTGGAGATGGTGGTGGGATACTTCAGCTGATAATCTTAGTAACTTTAGCAGTAGCAATTATCGTGAAAAGGTTTTTGAACAGACACTTAGCACAAATTCTAACGGAAAGGCAAGTTTTGATTTTGAATTAAAGTATCCCAACTGGGGTCGATATTTAGTTCGCGTAGAGGATATCAATGGTGGCCATGCAACAGGAAAGACCATATATATTGATTGGCCGGGCTGGGCAGGTAAGTCAAGAAAAAATGACCCAGCTGCAGCTACGATGCTTGTTTTTTCATCAGACAAGGAAAATTATTCGATAGGAGAAACGGCAAAAATAACATTTCCTAGCTCTGAAGGAGGGAGAGCATTGGTCACGGTTGAAAATGGTAGTGAGGTATTGGAATCACTTTGGGTAGAAACCACTAAAGACGAGACCAAATTTGAATTAACCTTAAAGGACATTTATACGCCAAACGTTTTTATTCATATTTCATTATTGCAGCCGCATGCAACCACTCTGAATGATTCACCAATTCGTCTGTATGGAGTAGTGCCGATTTCGGTCGAAAATCCGAATACAAAATTACTACCTGTAATTGCCATGCCAGAGGTTCTGCGACCAGAGGAAAACATCACCCTAAAAGTGAGTGAGGCAAAAGGAAAATCGATGACCTATAGTATAGCTATTGTTGATGAGGGATTATTGGATCTAACCCGATTCAAAACACCTGATCCATGGAATTCGTTCTACGCACTTGAAGCTCTTGGGGTAAAAACATGGGATGTCTATGATGATGTAATTGGTGCTTTTGGGGGCCGTATTAATCAAGTGTTTGCGATAGGTGGTGATGGTGAATTGGCAGGGGCCAAAAATAAAAAAGCAAATAGGTTTGAACCTATGGTAGTGCATTTAGGACCCTTTGAATTAAAAGAAGGACAAACGCAATCGCACAAGATAAGGATACCTAAATATGTAGGATCCGTACGTACAATGGTTGTTGTCGGTGAAGATAAGAGTGAAGCTTATGGAAAGGCAGAAAAAACCACACCGGTTCGTAAACCGCTAATGGTTCTTGCCTCTTTGCCCCGTAAAATTACACCGGGGGAAAAAGTAACACTACCAGTAACGGTTTTCGCTATGGAAAAGAAAGTGAAAAATGTAACTGTAAGAATCAAGCAAGATCAGGCATTTACTGTTGATGGGGCTTCTTCAAGAACCATAACTTTTTCCCAACCCGATGAAAAAATGGTCTATTTCGATTTAAATGTTGCTGATTTCAAAGGTATCGGAAAAGTAATTGTTGAAGCTTCAGGAAATGGGGAA
>JAAETN010000372.1 GCA_024228355.1 Maribacter sp.
AGGATTCTTAAGGTGTGCTGAAAATTTAAGGATATTATCCAATTTTCCATTAAACGCAACTTTCCCTTTTTCTTGATAGACCGGAAGCTGGGTAAACATCCAATCCAAGGTTTTTTTATAGGTCACTTATCCGCCTAATTTAAAATTGACAACCACAAATCCAACTTGCTGACTGGGTGCATTGGAATCCAAATTCCATTTATGCATAAAAGCTGTTTTCTTGGCAGGTTCCAACAAACAAGGATTGTTATTTGTAGTTCCTTTTACTCCTGGGGTGGCACTTATAACCTTTCCATTGCGATCCACAACGATTTTTACCACTACCCTACCTTCTTGATTACACTCTTGTTGTACTTTTCCCTTGCTGACCAACGAACGTCCATTTAATCCATAACCTCCAGTACCACTTCCTGAGCCAGGACTCCCGTAATAACTCGTAGCGTATGGGTTCCCATCAGGTTGACCCTTGTCTCCTGGTCTATTGTCATCACCTTCGCTTCCTGTGGCCGAACCATCAGATTTGTTGAGTCCGCCCATTAGTTTATCCAACTCCGCTTTTTTTGCTTCTTGTTCCTTTCTTTTTTGTTCTTCAGCCTCTCTTTTCTCACGTGCGATCCTGTCAGCTTCTGCCTTGGCTTTTTTCGCAGCTGCATCAGCTTTTCGCTTAGCCTCCTGTTGTTGTTTTATTTTGATGGATTCTTCACTTTCCTGTGTAAGGACCTTCTCGGTAGGCTGCTCTTGTTCAACAACTTCTTCCTTGACTTCTTCCGGAATTGAGGCTTGTACTTCCTCTTCCTTTACATTAGGTGGCTCAGGAATATCCAAAGGTTCGGATCTTATTTTTTCTTTAGGTTGTTGGTCTCCCATACCAAATTCCATTGTTCCAAAATTGACAGAAATACCGTTCTCAATAGGCGGATCCATGTAGGTTAATCCAATATAAAAAAGCAAAAGAAGAAGCACACTTAACAAGGCTGTTGTAAGTGTAAATGATTTTTTCTTGTGTCTCGTATCTAAAAATGACATTATGCCAATTAAGTTTTAAAATGTCGTATTATCAATCTGAAATATTTCTTGTTTAGATGAAACAAAAAATATAATTATAGCCTAAACTACGGTTCTCTATTTTTGGAGAAATATTTGAAGTAAATTAATTGCCTTGCTTAAGGCTTAACCGACACTAGTTGGGCCGCACGGCCAAAATAACCTTATAATTGTTCCTATTGGCAATATCCATAACGTTTACTGCCTCTCTAATGGCAACGCTCTCTTCTGCCCTAAGGATAATTGTGGGTTTCTCTTGTCCTTCCAATGCCTTTTTTAATTCAATTTCAATGTATTCTCCATTAATTCTTTCACTATTCACAAAATATTCCAAGTTCTTATTAATACTCACAGAAACATTTTGTGTATTGGTTGATTTCCCCTTAGCCTTAGGCAATAACAAATCCAATGCATTTGGTGAATTTGCCGTTAACATAAAGAATATCAACAACAAGAAAACGATATCAGTCATAGACGACATGCTGAAGTCTGGACTTACCTTATTTCTTCCTTTTAATTTCATAGTTGTAGCCTAAAGTGGTTCGTTCAATAGATCCAGGAATTCCACAGCATTGGCTTCCATTTTATGGACCACCTTATCGGTTCTATTTACCAAATGGTTATATCCTATATAGGCAATAATACCTACAATTAAACCTGCAACTGTAGTAGTCATTGCCGTATAAATACCTGATGCCAATGAACCCATTTCAGCTTGTCCGCCGCTTGATGCCATTTCATGGAATGCCAAAATCATACCAATTACAGTTCCTAGGAATCCAATCATGGGGGCAGCACCGGCGACAGTAGCCAAAACACTAACGTTTCTTTCCAATTTATAAACCTCTAAAGTACCGGCATTCTCAATGGCAGTATTGATATCATCCAAAGGTTTTCCTATTCGAGAAACCCCTTTTTCTGTTAAGCGTGCCACTGGTGAATCTGTTTGGGCGCATAACAATTTTGCAGCTTCTAATTTACCATTAGTAACATGGTCCCTAATTTGGTTCATGAAATTCTTATCGATTGTTGAAGCGGCTTTTATGGCAAAGATTCGCTCAAAATAGATATACATGGCCACAAATAATAAAACAAATAAAATCGATATAATAACGATACTTCCCGTACCGCCACTAAATATTAAATCCATGACCGAGAGGGTCTTTTCTTCAGATAGAACATTCCCCACTTCAGGGTCTTGAGCAAGATCTTGTAACAATGACATATAGTTTCTCTTCTTTAATTTGCCTTAATAACGGTATTTTATCGATTAAATTATGCGTGAAGCACAAAATCACGCATGATAACGAAAGCAGCTGCACCTACTACAAATCCTATGAAGGCCAAGAATGCAATTTTCTTCAAATACCAGAAGAAATCAATCTTTTCCATACCCATGGCAACTACACCGGCAGCCGAACCAATTATCAACATACTACCCCCTGTACCCGCTGAATAGGCTATAAAATGCCAGAGTGGGTTATCCATGCTTTCAGAGAACATTCCCATACTTGCCGCAACCAACGGAACATTGTCGATTACCGCAGATCCCACACCAAACAACATGACAACTATATCAGTATTAGGTATGGCCTCATTAAGGCTTCCTGCATAATTAAATAGATAACCTAGAGATTCCAAGGCTGCAACCGCCAATAAGATTCCCAAGAAGAATAATATACTTGGCAATTCTATTTTTGACAGTGATGCGTGCACTGGACTATGATGACCTGTTGTATCATGATCTTCACTTTCAACATTTGAAATACTGAATTTAGTACTACTATAAATTTCTGCAAAGGTTGCGACTGCTGCCAAAGAAAGCATCATACCAACATATGGAGGCAAATGTGTAATTGTCTTAAAGAAAGGAACAAAAACAATTGATCCTAAACCCAGATATAACATGGTAGGTCCAAATTTTGACTTAGGGGCTTCAAAATCATCAATATCACGCTCAATATTTCCTTTAAACACCTTGTACCTGCCTGCTACCAAAACGGGTATGACCATACATAGAATAGAGGGTATTAGAACATGTTTTATCAATTCCAAAGCGGTTACCTTATTGGCAATCCACAGCATTGTCGTGGTGACATCGCCAATCGGAGACCATGCCCCTCCTGCATTAGCGGCAATAATTATCATACCGGCAAACCATAATCTTGTATTCCTATCATTTATAACCTTTTGCAAAATGGTGACCAATACAATAGTAGCGGTTAGATTATCTATTATGGCCGAGAGAATGAAAGCCAAAATAGAAAACAGCCAAAGGAGTTTTCCTTTACTTCTTGTTCTTATGTATCCTTTTATGGTAGCAAAACCATCAAAATAATCTATGATCTCAACAATGGTCATGGCTCCGAGTAAGAACACCAATATTTCTGCCGTTTTTCCCAAATGGTGCAAGAGAATCTCATCAATATGGGTCGGTTCGAGTTCTCGCATTTCCGCGTTAACTTCAAATACATCCATATGTGCCAAAGCGATTATGGCCCATAAGATGGCCATCATGGCCAAGGCAGGAATCAGTTTGTCAATTTTAAGATTGTGTTCAAGCGTAATAGCAAGATATCCTGCTAGAAAAACGATAATAATAATGGTCTCCATATTCGGTTGGTTTAATTTATATTAATTGTTTTAAGGCAATTTCAAATCCAGTTTCACTCAAATTTAATTTCGTATGATTTTGCTTAAAGATATTCAAAATTGCCTTTCTGATAGTATCCGAAGTATCTTTAAATATTAAATCATCATCAATACCTACTCTTTTTTCCATGAAATAGGCAAAAACCCTTGCCATTCCACAATTTGAAACAAAGTCTGGTATAAGGCTTACCCTGCCGTCAGTATATTCCATGATAGGTCCAAAGAAAATCTCCTTATCAGCGAAAGGCACATTGGCCCCGCAAGAAATAACCTCCAAGCCTTTGTCGATCATTTTCTTAATTTGATCTTTTGTAATTAACCTAGAAGCTGCGCAAGGAGTAAAAATTTCGGTTTGTAATGTCCATATTCGCTCTTTGATTTCCTCAAAAGGAATCATTTGGTCTACGCTAGCCATAATATTATTACCATGCTTATTAAGAAAAAATTCCTTGATTTCCTCAAAAGAGAATCCATACTTATTGATTACCCCTCCAGTTCGATCCAAAATTCCCACTATTCTGGCACCCATTTGTGCTAAATAAAAAGCGGCTGCACCACCCACATTTCCAAATCCCTGTACCACGGCCTTTTTGCCCATTACATTTCCGCCAAATATATCGTAATAATGTCGAACGGCCTCAGCTACACCATAACCCGTAATCATATCAGCCACTGTATATTTTCTTGAAACATCAGGAGTATATGACTCGCTTTCAAGAGGTTTTATATCACCTTGGCGCAATTGACCAATTCTATTGATCTTATCAGCTTCTGTAGGTTTGAAATGTCCATTGAAAACGCCCTCTTGAGGATGCCATACACCTGCATCTTCCGTAATAGGGATTACCTCATGGGTTTCATCAACGTTTAAATCTCCCCCTGTGCCATAATAGTTTTTTAATAGTGGGGCAACTGCACGGTACCATCGCTCCAAAACGCCTCTCTTTCTAGAATCATGGGGATTGAAATTGATCCCTGATTTGGCACCACCTATGGGCGGACCGGAAACAGTGAATTTCACTTCCATGGTTTTTACCAAAGAAAGCACTTCGTTAAGATCAAGCCCTTCACGCATCCTCGTTCCACCACCGGCAGCACCACCTCTTAGTGAATTAATGACGGCCCACCCTTCGTCTTCTGTCTCTGGGTCTTTCCAGTTAAAGACTATTTCAGGTTGTTTATTCTCGTACGCTTGAAGAAGTTTCTTCATTTTTTGATTTTAGTATTGATTATGTGACATCGACTTCATTTTCTTATTTCTTTTAAATAAATCCCCATAGGAGTTAGTGCTGTCTCATAATTTTTAGTTTATATCAAATAGAAGAAATACTTAAAACAAATATAAAATACAGAAATTAAAAAATGGCCATAATCCTATCTAAACTGAAAATAAATAAACAGCTAAAACAACTTTTAAAAGCAGCAATAATTCTATAACATAACTGTATATTTGTTAGATCTATTTTAAATATTAGCTTATGGATTTCTCCTTATCTGAAGAACAATTAATGATTCAAGAAGCGGCTCGTGATTTTGCCCAAAATGAGCTTTTACCTGGTGTTATTGAGCGAGATGATGCACAAAAATTTCCTGCTGAACAGGTAAAGAAAATGGGCGAATTGGGTTTTCTGGGGATGATGGTGGATCCTAAATATGGGGGTAGTGGATTAGACACCCTTTCGTATGCCCTGGTCATGGAAGAATTATCGAAGATCGATGCGTCAGCCTCGGTTGTCGTTTCGGTGAACAATTCCTTGGTATGCTGGGGGCTAGAAACCTTCGGGAACGAAGCTCAGAAACAAAAATATCTAACCCGCTTGGCATCAGGTGAGATCATCGGGGCATTTTGTCTTTCGGAACCAGAGGCAGGAAGCGATGCCACTTCACAAAAGACAACTGCAATCGACAAGGGGGACCATTACATTTTAAATGGCACAAAGAACTGGATTACCAATGGTGGTACAGCAGAAGTTTATTTGGTAATTGCACAGACCGATAGAGATAAGGGGCATAAGGGAATCAACGTCTTGATTGTTGAAAAAGGCATGAACGGTTTTGAAATAGGTCCTAAAGAGAATAAATTGGGAATACGTGGTAGTGATACCCACTCTTTGAACTTCAATGATGTAAAAGTTCCTAAGGAAAATCGAATAGGCGAAGACGGATTTGGTTTTAAATTTGCCATGAAAACCTTGTCTGGGGGTAGAATCGGTATCGCCGCCCAAGCTTTGGGAATAGCTGCAGGTGCTTATGAACTCGCAAAAAAGTACTCAAAAGAACGTAAGGCCTTTGGAACCGAAATAGCGAACCACCAAGCCATTGCATTTAAATTAGCCGATATGCATACCCAAATTGAAGCGGCGAGACTTTTGGTTTATAAAGCTGCACTTGATAAAGACAATGGCAACAACTATGATCTATCGAGCGCAATGGCCAAACTTTACGCATCCCAAGTAGCTATGGAAACCACTGTTGAAGCAGTACAGGTTCATGGCGGCAATGGTTTTGTGAAAGATTATCATGTAGAACGCTTAATGCGTGATGCCAAAATCACCCAGATTTATGAGGGTACTTCTGAAATCCAAAAAATCGTGATTTCCAGAAGTGTTTTGAAGGATTGATTATCTCAAAAATACGGTAAGTAGCATCAGCCTCAATCATTGTTTGAAAGACTCCAATTGTCATTCCTAAATGGGTTCTCCAAAACGGATTTATTCTTTTTAGAGCTTTATGGATTTTAAGTGATTTTATCACTTAAAACTCGTTTTTTGGCTATGTCGCTTTATTGATATCACAATAAATCCCTCTTAAAAATTCGATATTACGTTTATTTAGGCAATTATTTAAAAACGTTGAATTTTTTTGTTATAAATGAAAGCATCCCTGAAAGATATTCATGAAATATGATATTTTTGTAGAAATACCATAATTTATGCAGTTGATAGAACAAGGGTTATACCTACCGGAATTTGAACACGATAATTGTGGCGCCGGGTTTATATGTAGCCTTAAAGGAATTAAGTCGAATGATATTATTCATAAGGCCTTGGAGATTTTGGACAAACTAGAGCATCGTGGTGCGGTAAGCGCTGATGGTAAGACTGGTGATGGAGCTGGAATTTTGATTGATATCCCCCATGAGTTCTTTAAGGATGTTTGCGATTTTGAATTGCCAGAAGCGGGCGAATATGCAGTAAGTAATGTGTTTCTACCTCAAAAAGAAAACCAAAGGGAATATTGTATTTCTGAGATTGAAAAAAATATCAAGAATCAAGGTCTACAATTACTTGGATGGCGGGATGTGCCCGTGAATAAATCTATTCCTGGAAGAATAGCCATGGAGACCGAACCCTTTGTAAAACAGGTTTTTATCTCCAAAGAAAATAAGGAACAGGATATTTTTCAATTTAACTTGAAATTGTTTATTGCCCGAAAGGTGACAGAGCATGCCATTTTAAATTCCAAATTGTCTGAAAGTAAGTTCTTTTACATTCCTAGCCTTTCAACCAAGATCATAATTTTCAAGGGACTATTAATGCCCAATGACATAAGTCTTTATTATAAGGATTTAATGGATTCCAGGGTAGTTACCAGATTATCCCTGGTTCATCAACGGTTCTCAACCAATACCTTCCCAACATGGGATTTAGCACAACCATTTAGATACATGTGCCACAACGGTGAAATAAACACCTTGCGTGGCAATGTTTCTAGAATGAAATCTAGGGAAGAATTGTTCGAAAGTGATTGGTTTGGCCCTGAAATAAAAAAGGTTTTACCCATAATCCTGCCCGGAAAATCAGATTCGGCTACTATGGACATGGTTGTTGAATTATTACTAATGACAGGTCGTTCACTGCCAGAGGTGATGATGATGTTGGTTCCTGAAGCATGGGAGAAAAACACCGAAATGTCTGAAGCCAAACGGGCGTTTTACGAATACAATTCCTGTACTATGGAACCTTGGGACGGACCTGCTTCCATACCTTTTACCGATGGTAATTTTATAGGAGCTGTATTAGATAGAAATGGACTTCGGCCATCTAGATATTCGGTTACGAAGAACGGTTATGTTATCATGTCCTCTGAAACGGGGGTGCTTGATATTAAACCCGAAAATGTAGAATTTCATGGAAGGCTCGAACCTGGTAAAATGTTCTTGGTGAACATGGAAGAAGGTCGTATAGTGAATGATGAGGAGATTAAAGAGGAAATAGCCCAACGACATCCTTATAAAAAATGGCTGGATAAGAATTTAGTGCACTTAAGGGATATACCTTATAATGATTGTCCACTGTTTTTGGGTGAGGCGTCTTTGGAAAAACGAAAGTCTGTATTCGGTTATTCCCTGGAGGATATCAATACAATCATTCTTCCAATGGGCAAAACGGGCAAAGAACCTATAGGATCTATGGGTTCTGATACACCTATTGCAGTACTATCGGAACGCCCACAACTCATCTACAATTATTTTAAACAATTGTTCGCCCAAGTAACCAATCCACCATTGGATGGTATTCGCGAAGAGTTGATAACCGATATTAGCCTTACATTAGGTAATGACATCAACCTATTTACCATAACCGAACAGCATTGTAGAAAATTGAAAATCCAAAATCCAGTAATCTCAAAAGAGGATTTGGATAAAATCAAGAATTACGATTCTAGTCCCGATTACAAAGTGGTCTCTATCCCAATATTATATGACATCAACAGAGGTCATAATGGGTTGGAAGATGCACTTGCCTCTATATTAAAACAAGCTTCCCAAGCAATAGATGATGAAGCGAATATAATTATACTCTCAGATAGAAATACCAATGAAGAAAAAGCCCCAATCCCAGCTTTGTTGGCTTGTTCATTTGTGAGCAGTGGTCTTCAAAGAATGGGAAATCGTTCTAAGTTGAGTATAATCATTGAATCTGCTGAACCTCGTGAAGTACATCATTTTGCATTGTTATTCGGTTTTGGCGCAAGTGCAATCAATCCGTATTTAGTAAATGAGATTATAGCTGAACAGATTGAAGAGAATGATATTACTGAATTTACTTTTGAAGAAGCCATTGAGAATTACAATAAGGCTATCGGTAAAGGTATTCTCAAAGTGATGAACAAAATCGGAATATCCACTTTAAACTCTTACCGAGGGTCACAATTGTTCGAATGTATAGGAATCAACACTAAAGTTGTGGATAAATACTTCCCAAATACACCCACACGAATTGAAGGTATTGGTTTATATGAAATTGAGAAAGAAATTGCCAAGAGACATCAGAAAGCCTATTCAAAAAAAGAAATAGCTGCCACTCTGGATTTGGAAATCGGTGGTGAATATCGATGGAGGCGAGATGGGGAAAAACATATGTTCAATCCTTTGTCCATAGCCAAACTACAGAAAGCAGTTCGCGGCAATGAGCCGGATACCTATAAGGAATTCGCTGAAATGGTGAATGAACAATCAAAAAATTTGATGACTATTCGCGGCCTATTCGAGTTTTCAAACTTTGACCCTATTTCATTGGACGAGGTTGAGCCATGGACCGAAATTGTAAAACGCTTTAAAACCGGAGCCATGTCCTATGGTTCTATAAGTAAGGAAGCCCATGAAAACTTGGCGATTGCCATGAATCGTATTGGTGGTAAGAGTAATTCTGGCGAAGGCGGTGAAGATGCAGAACGATTCTATAAAAACCAGACGGGTGATTGGCGAAATAGCGCGATCAAACAAGTGGCTTCAGGCCGGTTTGGGGTAACCTCCAATTATTTGACCAACGCTAAAGAGATACAGATTAAAATGGCCCAAGGGGCGAAACCTGGCGAAGGCGGACAGTTACCGGGACCAAAAGTTAATCCAGCTATCGCCAAAACAAGGAATTCTACCCCTTATGTTGGGTTGATTTCACCACCACCGCACCACGACATTTATTCCATCGAAGATCTGTCGCAGTTGATTTTTGATTTAAAATCCGCGAACCGGAAGGCACGTATAAATGTAAAATTGGTTTCAGAAGTTGGAGTAGGAACCGTTGCTGCTGGAGTTTCAAAGGCCAAAGCAGATGTTATACTAATTTCAGGTTTTGATGGCGGTACTGGGGCTTCGCCCTTAACTTCATTGAAACACGCGGGGCTACCATGGGAATTAGGAATCGCCGAAGCACAACAGACCTTGGTCATGAACGATCTTCGAAACAGGATTGTCCTAGAGTGTGACGGACAATTGAAAACAGGTAGGGATGTCGCTGTAGCCTGTCTCTTGGGAGCGGAGGAATTTGGATTTGCAACTGCCCCATTGGTAGCTTCTGGTTGTATAATGATGCGTGTATGTCATCTTAACACGTGCCCTGTAGGTATTGCGACCCAAAATCCCGAATTACGAAAAAAATTCAAGGGCAAGCCAGAGCACGTAGTGAATTATATGTACTTCGTTGCCCAGGAATTACGGGGAATAATGGCCCAATTAGGATTTAGAACCTTAAACGAAATGGTAGGACAAGTCCAGAAATTGGATCGGAAAAAGGCCATTGACCATTACAAGGCTGCAGGTATAGACCTAACACCAATTCTTTTTCAGATTGATGTTCCAAAAGGAACTAAGTTTTATAATACCCAAAAGCAAGTGCACGATGTTCATAATTCAATAGAATTTGAAATTTTGGAGAAAGCAAATCCGGCTTTGTTCAGAAAAGAAAAAATATCCCTGGATTTTCCTATCCATAATACTGATCGTGCAATCGGTGCTATAATGAGCAACGAAATATCAAAGGTTTACGGTGCTGCAGGATTACCAATAAATACAATAAAAATAAATTTTACAGGTTCTGCAGGGCAAAGTTTTGGCGCTTTTGCAACACGCGGTCTTACCATGACAGTTAATGGTAACACCAATGATTATTTAGGTAAAGGACTTTCAGGAGCCAAGTTGGTGATAAAAGTACCTGATGGTTCGACCATTGTTCCTGAGGACAATGTAATTACTGGCAATGTAACCTTATATGGAGCTACAGCGGGAAGAGCCTATATTAACGGAAAAGCTGGAGAGCGTTTTTGTGTTCGGAATTCAGGTGCGAAAACCGTTGTTGAAGGCATTGGAGACCACGGTTGTGAATATATGACCGGTGGTGTTGCCGTGATCCTCGGTGAAGTCGGAAGAAATTTCGGTGCCGGAATGAGTGGTGGTATTGCTTATGTTTATGACAAGAATAAAACATTTGAAAAGAAGTGCAATAAGGAAGCACTAAATCTATTGGCAGTAGAAGAAGATCAGGATATTGCGCAACTGAGAGAATTGATAGAAAGTCATTATAATTTTACGATGAGCCCATTGGCCCAACGAATTTTAGAGAATTGGGAAGATTGTCTTCTTGATTTCGTAAAGGTTTTCCCAGAGGAATACAAACAAGCCTTGATTCGTTTGGAAAAAGAAAAAGTAGCAACAATTTAAATCGAAACATGGGAAAGATTACAGGATTTTTGGAATTCGATAGAAAAATAGAGCAATACGCTCCAGTTGAAGAACGCATTAAGAATTATAAGGAATTTACACTTCCAATGAAGGAGCCCGCGCTGAAAGAGCAAGGTGCCCGTTGTATGGATTGTGGCATTCCCTTTTGTCATAGTGGTTGCCCCTTGGGGAATTTAATTCCTGATTTTAATGATGCCGTTTACCGTGGTAAATGGGAAAAAGCAGCAGCTATTTTACATGCAACCAATAACTTTCCTGAATTTACGGGAAGGTTATGTCCTGCCCCTTGTGAAGAAGCTTGTGTGCTTGGTATCAACGAAGATCCCGTTACCATCGAGAATATAGAGAAGAATATTGTTGAAACTGCTTTTAAAAAAGGATGGATTGTTGCAAAACCTCCGACCAATAGAACTGGTAAATCTGTTGCAGTCATCGGTTCCGGGCCTGCAGGCCTTGCTGCTGCCCAACAGTTGAATCGTGCCGGGCATTTAGTGACAGTTTTTGAAAGAGATGAAAAACCGGGAGGTCTATTAAGATATGGCATTCCTGATTTTAAGATGGAAAAGCATGTTATAGATAGAAGATTAAAGGTTTTGAAAGAAGAGGGTATTGAATTTAAATGCGGGGTTCATGTGGGTGTAGACATCAAGGCCGATGCCCTTAAAAATGATTTTGACGCTTTGGTTTTATGTGGAGGGGCAACTGTAAGAAGAAATTTGCCAATTAATGGGGCCGACCTTAAAGGTGTGGTCCAAGCTATGGATTTCTTGGGTCAAAACAACAGACGGGTAGATGGCGTTAAGGATTTGGGCGAAGAAATTATGGCTACTGATAAAGATGTAATTGTTATAGGTGGAGGGGATACAGGATCGGATTGCATTGGTACTTCATTTAGACATGGCGCGAATTCTGTCAATAATTTTGAGATTATGCCAATGGCAACAACTGAACGACCAGAAGATCAACCATGGCCATTTTGGCCTATGCGATTGCGTACCAGTTCTTCCCATAAAGAGGGTGCAGAACGTTTTTTCAGTATTTCTACCAAAGAATTTATTGGGGACAAAGAAGGAAACCTTAAGGGATTAATCACTGCTGAGGTAGAATGGATCAAAGAAGCTGGAAAAAGACCAGTGTTAAAGGAAATTGAAGGCACTGAAAAAGAATGG
>JAAETN010000373.1 GCA_024228355.1 Maribacter sp.
AGGTTCTCACATAAATCCGGCAGTGACGATCTCTTTTTGGGTTACCAGGAGGCTGTGCGCAAATACAGCCATTTTCTACATCATCTCACAATTAGCAGGCGCTTTAATAGCAGCATGTTTCTTGAGAATACTATTCCCGGACGCGGTTAGTACCGTTTATTTAGGTACATGTACCTTAGGGGATGGGGTCAGTTACTGGATGGCATCATTAATTGAATTTATTTCAACATTCCTGTTTGTATTTACAATATACGCTACTGCAGTTGATCGAAGAACATCAAATATCCTTTCCGGAGTCGCGATTGGCCTGGTGTACCTATTTGGTGTATCAATCAGCACAACATTCAGTGGCGGCGCGCTTATTCCTGCACGTGTTTGTGGCCCGGCAGCGGTTTCGGGTCATTTTGATTATCATTTTGTATGGTGGCTGGGACCAGTTTCCGGTGGTGCTGCCGCGGGGTTCCTCTACAAAAAAGTATTTCCACCTAAAGCGGACTGAAGAAATTATAAGCTAGTGAAGGGGTAAACCACCCTATAGTAATAACATATATAATACCTATAGTGTTTTTATGTCTTGTTCTTTGAACTTTTCGATTATTTTTTTAAGCTATAAAGGATTTAAAAAATGGGGGCTTTCTGCCCCCCAAACCCCCGAAGGTATATAGAGACAAAAAAGATGCTTGACAAAGGCGCAATAGCGGTGTATATTTACACCATAACTACATCACTTTTTTGGAGGC
>JAAETN010000374.1 GCA_024228355.1 Maribacter sp.
CGAATCAGTCAGCAAATGAGAAAAATTGGTCGACCTGGACAACTTTCGGACCTTATATCTCGACAACGGAAAACCGCAGCGACAAACGGTCAACGCCATTCGATCCGCCATCATTGAAATATGCTTCACAGTTAAGGAAGTTCTAGGTCGGAAAATGTTTTGACCAATCCCGGTTCAACCGCCAGTTCAAAAATTAAGCAAATTGTGCGAAAACAGTACCTTTTTATAAATTGTTGTCATTTCGGCAACTCGAAACTTAGCGACTTAATATTTTACAGAAGGTTTTCCCGTACGGTCGAGATTATTGAGTAAAAAAATTAGACAAAAATGTTCGCACAGTTTGAAGTTATCTAAAATTTCCTTTCGATCCAGACTTTACGTCCACCCTGTATATGTTTTGTGAGCCCAAAAACGATCTAAAACTGGGTAAGACACCGGTTTGAGAATAATTATATTTATACATAGAGGTGGCTTGTAAAGACCCGGCTTCTTTTCCAATGAATCTCCAAGGGCGTCTATTGGAAACCCAGCTTCTAAGATAATAGGGGAAAAGGGTTCTTACGTAATCTGTGTATGACCTCAAAACGACAACATTGGACAAGTGACCAATGCATGTTTTAGGTCATCAAATGTCAATGTGTGTTCAAATGGATGGATTGATCTAGGCCAAGTGACGAACAACAACAATAATGCAACATTCACTGGA
>JAAETN010000375.1 GCA_024228355.1 Maribacter sp.
CGAATAGTTGCCTTGGGTAATGAGCCATATGGAATCAACACTAAAGTCAAGCCATTGTCATATTCAATCACTTCCTTATTGGGCAGCGAGAAATTTTTGGGTTCCCCTCCTTTGGGAGGTTGTTCTTTTTCCTGAGCTTGAACCATAGAAAAAGTTAATGTAAATGCTATTATATATGTGATTATACTTTTCATTATTGTGTTTTTTCGTTATTGGCCAATAAAGGGTTTACCGTTAATATGCTTCGGTTGGTTTTTCTAAGATATTCTTCAATGGTTTTTGTCATTGTATCCAATGTTACCTTTTTAAACTCATCTTCAATAAGATTTATCCGTGCCGGATCATCGTCAAATAAGGCAAAACTGCATAAAAGGTCAGCTCTACCCAGTCCATAGAAACCTCCGAGATCATCATATAGCTGAGATCTTATCTTTACTATTGCCCTATCTATCATTTCCTGTGAAAGATTGTTTTTCATAGCTATCATAACCTCGTCGATAGCAGTTAATATATCCGCTTTTGATGTTTCGGTATCATAGGTGAAATTGTACATCCATAGCATGGGTCCTTTGTAGTTGAACATATTGCCCAAATAATTGATCCCTCCACCAACATCGGAAGTAAATCCTTTTTCCTTTTCCAATTTTTGTTTTAAAAGACCATTATCTCCCTGTAATAATATTTGATCCAAGAGTCCCATGGCATAATATTCCGGAGTATTACGTTCTGGCATATGATAAGCCAATGCTATTGCGGGTTTGTTTGCAAGAAGATCATCTTTCACCGTATCTTTTTCAACTTCTTGTCTAGGTTCTGAAATATCAGGTTGCGCAGGCAGATCCGACGCCGGAATATTACCAAAATATTTTTCTATCCATGCTTTGGTCTCTTCAATTTCGAAGTCTCCAACTACAGAAAGAGCAGCATTATTTGGAGCATAGTATGTATTAAAAAAATTGGAAACATCTTCTAAATTGGCAGCATCCAAGTCTTCCAAATCCCCATAAAAATTATGGGCATTGTTCCAATTGGTATTGGCAAATTGCGGCATATCCAGCCATGGAAACCCACCATAGGGTTGATTGAGTACATTTACCTTTACTTCATTTTTTACCACCCCTTGCTGATTTGTTAGATTTTCTTGTGTAATATCCAATCCGCGCATTCTATCCGCTTCTGCCCATAACATGGTTTCCAGCTTATGGGAAGGTACAATTTCAAAATAATTAGTGAAGTCAAACCTAGTGGAACCGTTAAGAACACCCCCATTTTGCTGAACAAGTTTGATAAATTCCATTTTACCTAAATTTTTTGATCCTTGGAACATCATATGCTCAAACAAATGGGCAAACCCGGTTCGATCTCTGGGTTCAATCCTAAAACCAATATTATAGTACGCAGCGACTATGGCAGTGGGTGAAGTTTTATCCTGTGATAGGATTACCTTTAAACCGTTATCCAGTTTATAGTAATCAACAGGAACTTGAAATTTCACTGTTTCCTTTTCTTCTTTATTTCCTTTACAGCTCGTTATCAAGAAGACAACCAATACCAAAGAAACTATTCTCAATAATTGTTTCATATAAGTGATTTAGTGACATTTATTGTTTTTTAGATATCCAATCTTCAAATGTAAGTAATTTCAATAGGATTCTGTTGGATACCAATCCAACTGAATCACTTCAATTTCAGAATTTCCCTTCTCCACCATTTCTTTGAACTTTACGACATCACTTACGTCTGGTTGTCCCCTGTAGTGGTAGGGATACACTTGTTTAGGTTTAAAATCCAAGACTGCATCCGAAGCACATGCTACCGTCATTGTATAGGGTAAATTCATGCATATGAAGGCCATGTCAATATTCTGTAAAGCCCTCATTTCGGGAATATCCTCAGTATCACCAGAAAAATAGATGCGTTGATTACCCATATTCAAAACATAACCGTTGCCGCGACCAATGACATGAAACTGTTTGGCTTCTTCCCTTAGATTGTACATGGGGATTGCTTCAACATTAATACCATACCGTTCTTTTGTATCACCATTATTCAATACATCAATTTGTGGGATGAATTCCGCTGGTATTTTATCTGCTACTGCTTGGGGCACCATTATTTTGGCTTTTTCGGTACTTAATGCCTGTAAGGTCTCCAAACTAAAATGGTCCCCATGAATATCGGTAATCAAGATTAAATCTGGCTGCTTGTGTCCTTCGAAGGCTTCTTTGCCTCCAACAGGGTCAATGTATATGGTGATATTTTTCCATTCCAAAATTGCAGTGGCATGTTCAATGGGCTTGATTATCACCTTTGATTCATCTTGTTTGTTAATTAGTTTGGGAGACGGAGGGGGTGTAACTTTCTCGACATTTTGCATGGGAGGGGAATCATAAAATGGTCCCTTCTTCGATTTATCGATTTCCTTACATCCCATCGTTAAAAGATAGGAACAGATTATTAGGTATAGTACTTTCTTCATTTCAAAAGCTTTATTTTCTCAATTCCAATTCCATTTTTACATCACTTCTTACATACGGCAGATTTTGTTCCAATACAACATCCTCAAATCCGAATTTTCTATAAATATGGATTGCAGCATCTAATTTTGTACTCGAATATAGAATTATTTTTTTCCAATTATTCTCATGGGCAAAATCAATTGCATACTTCAATAATTGCTGTCCGATATTTAGGCCTTGATAGTTTGGATCTACAGCCATTTTCCCAAGTTCGTAGGTTGTATCATCTAATTTAATAAAAGAGAAACAGCCTACAATATCTTTGTTGTATTCTACAAAAAAAATGTGTCCGCCCTTATCAATTATAGATTTTTCGCAATTTTCAAGCAGTTCTTTATCCTTGGGCTCTACATAGAAATACTTTTCTAACCAAGCCAGATTCAAATCGCGGAAGTTATTGATATACTTATCGTTAAACGGAATTATTTGCAAGGACATTCGCCTACTTAGGTTTAATTGACTTCTTAAAGTTATGATTTGGCATCTTTATTCTGTCAAAAATGTTAAATTTTTTAATGACAAAAAATCCAATCATGTAATTGAATCGTATATAGAAAACAAACAAACACTTTATAAAAAGTAAAAAAGGTTAATTAATTATTAGATTATGACTGAGACAAAGAACAACAATGGATTAAAAGTATTAGCAGGTTTGCTAGGTGTGGTACTTTTGGGTGTGATCATCTACACAGTTAGTCTTTACCAAGACAAGAAAAAGACTGAGACTGTGCTTACACAAGAAAAAGAGTTGGTAGTTGAGGATTTGAATAGCTTAAAGTCAGAATATGACAAGGCTATTTTAGAAAGCAATGCTACTAATGAGGAGTTGGTAACCGCAAGGGACAATATTGCAAAATATATTGATTCTGTTAAAACAATGAAGGCCGATATATCTACTTTGGCAAGATACAGAAGACAAGTAGGAGTGTTAAAAGCTGAGAGAGAGCAATTGATGGCACAGGTTGATTCGCTTACAAGATCAAATACTTTTATTGCAATGCAACGTGACAGTACCTATGTTGAATTGGAAAAACAAACTGTATTCAATGATTCTTTGGTTGTACAGAACACCCAGTTGGCTGATGTAGTTGAAAAAGGATCTGCATTGAACCTTTCAAAATTCAGTGTAGATGCAGTTAGGGAGCGCAATAGCGGTAAACTGGTATCTACTTCAAGAGCAAAAGCCACTGATAAATTTAAAATTTGTTTCACTGTTGCCGACAATGTAATTTCTGAAGCTGGTGATAGGGAATTTTTCGTAGAGGTACTTGATCCTCAAGGAAACGTTCTAGGTGAAAGCTATTCAAAAACCAACGAGGGTGGTGCTTCTGTGACGTATAGTAAAGGAACTAACTTTTACTACGAAAACAAGTCATTGGATGTTTGTGATTATATAAACAAGCCAGCTGGTGATTTCCAAAAAGGAAATTATATGGTAAACGTTTATGATGACAATTTGAAATTATTGGGAACATCTAAGTTCACTCTTAAATAAAACACGCTATCCATTTATTTATAAAAAAGGGGCAATCTTCGTTGATTGCCCCTTTTTATTGTTTCGCGTTAGTATATTATTTTAAGCTACCCACCATTTCCTCTGGTTTTACCCATTCATCATAGTCTTCAGCAGTTACAAAACCCAAGTTAACAGCTTCCTCTTTTAAGGTGGTGCCATTTTTATGGGCCGTATTGGCAATTTCGGCCGCTTTATAGTATCCTATTTTTGTATTCAATGCGGTAACCAACATCAATGAGTTGTTTAATAACTCTTTGATTACTTCATGATTAGGCTCAATACCTGCAGCACAGTTTATATCAAAGCTCAC
>JAAETN010000376.1 GCA_024228355.1 Maribacter sp.
CTGGCATGAACTTAAACTCAAATCCTATAAGCCTTTTGATTTCCTCACCTTGGTTATACACCTTTTTGATTACCCAACTACATTCCCTCAAGATTTCCCTTAAGGTATTTGGATTATCATTTATGACATCACAACCCATATACATGATTATTCTGTTTCCATCACCTGCATATAACTTGATCTTACCTTCACCTATTTCATATACATACCACTCTAGCGTAAAGTCGACCAATTCATCAAACTCTAGTTTTAATAGCACTTTATGCTCAGCAACTCTGGTAGACCAAGTTCCGTTTAATATGTTTCCGGCTCTATCAAATATTTTCACTGCACCATCTTCAGTAAAATTCATTACATAATCAATGTACTGATCGGTTTGCAATTGGTTTTCTCTTTTCACTTCGTGAATCAACCATGGGCATTCCACCAAATAGTTTTCCAAACGTTCTTGGGTAAAATCATCATCGTTATGATCATTGTCATCATCCTCATCACACAACTCCTTGGCATTTTCTATTGCATTCGCTAATTCTGCATTCGAATTAACAACCATTGTTGTGCCATCATAAAGTTTTAGTGTAACTGGAAAATCCATACTGATCAAATCATTATCGTCCAATCCAGCAAAGAATCGTCTTAAGTCCTTATCGCTTTCTATAGAAACATTTCCGGTTTCCTCATTATTAAGATCAAATGTGTACATGGTTATTGGATAAACAAAATCTATACACTCAATATCATCATCATCACCACCTTCCTTGCAATCTTGTGCAAGTTCACGTAAATCTTCAATACTGTTTATCGTAATATCGGCATAATCAGCCATTGTAATTGTTACTGGGAATATGATATCTAAAATATCATCATCCTCTTCCAAAGCATCAAAGATCTCTTCAATGGCATCCAGGTCTTGGACAGCATTGATCGTCAATTCAACACCATTGACTTTAACAGAATAAGGGAATTTAACGTTGAAACAACTAGACTCATCAACAATATTGTCGAAAGAACCATCATTGGAACTCGTCTCTTCAATTAATTTGGCTGTAGTGGAAGAAGCTGTTATTGCTTCCTGTTCTAAACCTTCTTCAGGTAATGGCTCAAACTCCTCTTGACAAGAAGTAAATGTAAGCGCCAAAACCAGTAGGCTTGAATAAAATGCGTAATTAAAAAACTTTTTCATAACGATTTGGATTTTTTTGTTCGTATGACCATAAAACAACCAACTTTAAAAATACCCTACCCCATTATTTAAATTTTTTCAAATATCTTTGATGTAAAACCAACTAATTGAACACCAACTCCAAGGATAACGTATGTGAAGAAGAGGTATATAGTAATCTCTTCAGGGCTAATTCCAAAACGGTTTTTAACTATATATATTATAAATTCGGTAATGAAGAGAAGGCTTATGATGCTGTGCAGGAGGCTTTCGTAAAACTTTGGGAGAATTGTGCCAAGGTTACTCCTGAAAAAGCAAAGGCATATGTATATACTATTGCCAATAATCTTTACCTTAATGTTATTAAGGCAGAAAAAGTACGGTTAAAGCATGCGGACAAGGTAAATAATACCAATTATGAGTCCCCGGAATATTTAATGGAAGAAAACGAATTCAAGGAAAAGTTGGACAAAGCCTTGGATGCACTACCTGAAAACCAGCGGACTACTTTTTTATTGAATAGAATTGATGGAAAAAAATATGCTGAGATTGCCGAGATAGAAGGGGTTAGTGTAAAGGCCATTGAAAAACGGATGCACTTGGCCCTAAAAACATTACGCCAACAAATTGATGGAATATGAGATAGCTGTTATTTGCTGGAAAATATATTATTTCGTATTATACTATTACTATTGTCCTAAACACGCTATCGACCAAATACTAATAACTATAAACTAAAATAAAAGTAGGGTTTTTTCATTTTGAATTGTTACTAAGATATAAAGCTAGAAATCATGCAAGAAAATTACTTGGCAAAATGGCTCAATAATGAACTCACTGAGACTGAGCTCGCAGAATTCAAGAATTCTGACGAGTATTTGTCTTATCAGCGAATTCTGGAGGCCACCAATACATTGGAAGCGCCTGATTTTGATATTGAAAATGCCCTCGAAGCAGTTAAAAACAAGCGAACATTACAAGAAACGAAAGTGGTGCAATTAAAACCTTTCAAAAGATTCTTGAGAGTCGCAGCTGCCGTTACCATCATTATGGTAGGTTCCTATTTTTATTTGGACACTTTGAATGAAAATATTTCTACTCAATATGCCGAAAATAAAGAAGTAGTGCTCCCAGATACTTCCGAAATACTTTTGAATGCAGATTCCGAAATTTCATATAGTGAGAAAAAATGGGCTAATGAAAGGAATGTATCCCTAGAAGGCGAAGCATTTTTCAAAGTTGCCAAAGGAAAACGTTTCACAGTGTCTACGGAGCATGGTACCGTGGCTGTTTTAGGAACACAATTCAATGTTGAAAACAGAAAAGGCTTTTTTGAGGTTACCTGTTTTGAAGGTTTGGTCAGTGTTACCTTCAATAACGATGAAACCAAACTTCCCGCAGGAACATCGTTCTTGGTAATAGATGGAAAGATCATTGAAGCTGAAAAACCAATTACCACTACTCCTTCATGGATGAACAATGAAAGTACTTTTAAGAGTATTCCTTTGAAATATGTTTTGGATGAATTTCAAAGACAGCACAATATTGAGGTAGAAACCCAGAATATTGATATTAATAAGTTATTTACAGGCACTTTTAGCAACACAAATACAGATTTAGCGTTACAGAGTATTAGTGTTCCTTCTCAAATAAAGTTTAAATTAGAAGGGAAAAAAGTGTTATTCTATGCCGAAAGCGCACCTTAAGTACCTTTTATCTTTTTTCATATTCTTGTTATTATTTTCTGTTCCCAAAATAATGATGGCACAGGATGAGAATGCGCCCACTACAAATCTTATTGGTTTATTGGAAAATCTAGAAATTCAATACGATATAAAATTCTCTTATGTTGATGAAGATATTGGGGGAATAACGATCAAAGTTCCTGAAAGCGTAAATCTTCAAGAGATACTTACTAGTATACAAAACCAAACTCAAGTAAAGATCCGAAAGTTAAATGAACGTTATTATACGGTCACCAAAAGTACTACGGTCGATATTTGTGCAATTGTACTGGATAATTTTAAAGAGAACACGGTTTCAGGATCCTCCGTGGAGGTATTGGGAAGCGAGGTTGGTACTATCACAGATTCTGAAGGCCATTTTAATTTACAGAATATTCCAAGAAAGGCCATTATTCAGATAAAACATATTGGTTTTAAACCCGTATTCATTTCTGCTGAGGATTTGACAAATGATAATCCCTGTAAGACTTTGTTACTCGATTTAACCTATGAGGAACTCGACGAAGTTATCGTGTATCAGTTTTTAACTACGGGCCTTAGCAAACAACTTGATGCGAGCATACAATTAACCCCGGAGGATTTTGGTATACTACCTGGCTTAATAGAACCCGATGTACTACAGACAATACAGGCCCTACCAGGAATTAAAAGCATAGACGAAACCGTATCTAACATCAATATTCGCGGTGGTACCAATGACCAAAATCTCATACTTTGGGACGGAATTAAAATGTACCAATCCGGACATTTTTTTGGTCTTATTTCGGCATTCAATCCTTACTTAACAGACAAGATAACATTAATAAAAAATGGCACCAGTGCACAATATGGAGGCGGAGTAAGCGGTATACTGGATATTGAAACAAAAAATGAAATTGCAAACGATTTTTTTGGAGGGGCCGGATTTAACCTAATCAATGGTGATGTCTATGGACAGGTACCGCTAGGGAACAATGCGGCCATTCAATTTTCGGCCAGAAGGTCGTTGACCGATTTCTTTAATACGCCAACTTATGACGAATTTTTTAACCGTGCCTTTCAAGATAGCCAGATTAAAGGAGGAACCGGACAAACAGACGATATCAAAAGAACCGAAAATTTTTATTTTTATGATTTTACAGGCAAGCTTTTGTATGACTTAAATCCTGACCATAAAATTCGGATCAGTTTTATTAACATAAATAACAATCTGGATTATACCGAACAGAACCTCACCTCTTTTCGTGAAACGCAAAGTCAATTAAACCAAACGAATCTTTCTTTTGGGGGAAGTTTAGAAAGTAATTGGAGCGATGTTTTTTCCTCAAAAATCAATACCTATTACACCCGTTATGACTTAAATTCAGAGAATACTACCATAAACACCCCACAAATACTTTCCCAAAAAAATGAAGTAGTTGAAACAGCCTTGAAGTTAAATACAAGATATAAACTATCTGAAGCCTTGCATTGGTTGAATGGCTACCAATTAAAGGAAACTGGTATTTTGAATTTTTCAGAAGTTACCCAACCCCCTTATAGTAATAACATAAAAGGAGTCTTGAGAACACATTCGCTTTTCTCGGAATTGGAATATAGTTCCCCTAACGAAAAACTATATGCCCGTGGAGGTGCGCGAGTTAATTATATTGAAAATCTAGATACTTTTAACGAGTATATTGTTGAACCCCGACTCAATGTTAATTATGAACTGGTAGAAGATCTTAAAATGGAGCTGCAAGGCGAATTCAAAAATCAAACGACCCATCAAGTCGTTGATTTGGAACAGAATTTTTTGGGTATTGAAAAACGACGCTGGTATATAGCTGACCCAGACAATAATCTAGTTCCACTGCCCATTACCAAAAGTAAGCAAGGATCTTTTGGCTTAAATTATGACCACCACAGCCTATATGTTGGGCTTGAAGGATTTTATAAGGAGGTCAAAGGAATAAGTGCAAGAACACAAGGTTTTCAGAGCGAAGGGCAATTCAATGAAGAAATCGGCAATTATTCGGTCAAGGGCATTGAATTTCTTATCAACAAAAAAACAGCGGATTATAGTGTTTGGATCAGTTACACCTACAATACTAATAATTATACCTTTGAAGATATTGTTCCTAAAATATTTCCCAATAATTTGGACGTTCGGCATACGCTCACTTTCGCTGGTAATTATATCTATGGTGATTTCAAAATAGGCGTAGGATTGAACTATAGGACAGGGAAGCCATATACAAAACCAGATGCCAACAATCCTGTTGATACCACTTTCTTTCCGAGTAGGATCGCTTTTCAAGAACCAAATAGCAGTCGATTGCCGGAATATTTGAGAGCCGATGCCTCAGCAATTTATGATTTTGATTTATCTCATAGGATAAAAGCAACCGTTGGTGCATCTGTTTTGAATTTCACCAATCGAAAAAACATTCTCAACACCTATTACAGGATTAATGATAATGATGAGGTTGAAACCGTGGAAAGTGTTTCTTTGGGACTAACTCCGAATTTTAGCTTTAGAATCAGATTCTAACTACATACGCTGAGGAACTTGAATTCCCAATAACAAAAATGCAGATTGAATAATCTCA
>JAAETN010000377.1 GCA_024228355.1 Maribacter sp.
CAACATTTTCACCAACATGTACTTCAGCTTGCCTTACACCTTGCATTGCTATGGCGCCAACTGTTGCAAATGCGGCCTGTTCAGCGAGATAGGGTCACCCCCAAAGATTGCCTTGTTTTTTTAATATTTATGCAATTATTATGATAATTAAACCATACATTCAGGTATACTTATGTTATAATTTTGAAAGAAAGCCAATGAATACAAAAAAGCACTTTATAAAATTTTCATTTTTCGTGATTGTTGCCATTTTTTCCATGGCCTCAACAGGCTGGTCAACAACATACTATGTAGACGCAACGAATGGTGATAACGGCAATCATGGACTTTCAGAAACCAAACCTTGGAACACTATAGGAAAAGTTAATGCTTCAAGTTTTAACCCTGGAGATTCGATTCTTTTTAAGAGAGGTGAGATATGGAAAGAGATGCTCACTGTTCCTGATGCTGGACAATCAGGTAATCCAATTATATTTGGCGCATATGGGAGTGGCAACAAACCTATCATAACAGGAAAAGATTATATCTCTGGCTGGGATACTTCCGGTAATTGGTCAGTGTATTCGAGTAATATTTGGTCTTTTTCCAGTACCGTCAACCCAAGACGAATATGGCTTTCTGGGGCAGAATATAAAAAGGCAAAAACGCTAGCTGATGTAGATTCTACATCGAGATGGCATTGGGATAATAACAAGGGTACATTATATGTGTATTCAACTTCAAACCCTGCTACTTTTTATTCTAGCATAGAAGTCGCATATGTGGATACAACGAGATATTCCTCTATAAGAATAATAAAAAAAAATTATATAACGGTTCAGAATTTGGATTTGCATGGAGGATGGCAGGCTTTAAGTATTCAAGGTTCTGATTATGTGATTGTAGAAGATTGTAATATTGGTTTATATAATGGGCATTCAGGCGTAGTCATTAAAAATAGTGGAGCAAATCTGAGCCAATATTGCGAATTAAGGAATAATGTTATAGACTCTGGCACACGACTGGCACATGACTACGAAGCACGTCTTGGTTATCAAGGGGTAAGCCTTCATAGCGGAACGCAATATTGTAATGTTTATGGTAATACTGTTACAGACTGGGAACATGGTGGTGTAGTATTGCAATGTTCAAATGCGAGTTATCCGGTAATTTATAATGAAGTATACGATAATACCATAACTGCACCTAGCCTTGATTATGGGAGGGCGCTTAGTACTGTTAGTCCGGCAGGAACAACCTTAGGGCTATGTGCATATAATAAAATATATCGTAACTATATCAATAATACTACGGTTAGAAGTCAATTTGCTGGTGACAACAATGAAATATGTTATAACATCTTTGACACTATGCCTCATGTCACCTGGCATACAAAGGAACAAGCAATTAGCTTAGGACCTCTGCATGGTGGCAATGGCATAAGTATAAGCAATAAGATATATAATAACACAATTTATAATACCTATCTTTATGGAATACAGCTCACTGGATCTGGCAGTAGTCATCCAAATAGGGTACATAGCAATGAGATTATAAATAATATAGTTTACCGTATATCTTCAGGTCCAGGAATTAGTATTAAAAACAATGTCCAGGTAGGTTTTAATACTTTTAAGAACAATCTTTTTTTTAGTTCCGCCACAAATAATGTAGTTGATTACAGGGGCAAAAAAATGTCTTGTTTAAACTTTAACGGTTCAAATAAGAACAAAGGCGATATTATATCTAATAATAATCAAGCTAACCCACTTTTCATTGACCACACAGTCTCTAATTTTGCACTTCAAGCTGGTTCGCCTTGTATTGATACCGGTATAAATGTTAATTTAACTACAGATTATAGTAGAAATCCTGTTCCACAAGGTTCTAGACAAAATATCGGCGCTATTGAGGGGAAAAATTTAAACATTTCGATACCACAGAATCTTAGAATAGTAAAATAACAAATATTTTTAAGTGGCAATTTGTAAAATAAATTCTTGATTGGTCTCTACAAGGAATATCTGAAAGCATGTTTTGGGGCAAGATGTAAAAATTAGCTATTGTAAAAACACTTCATATGGAGTGCCGGATAAAACATTTAAAATTTCATCGTAATTTTCAATAACTTGTTTCATAGAGTCTGAAGTGATTTTTTTAAGTGGAGGTTTTGGAGTATTGTTATCTTCTAAATCTAAAAATTCCCATATTTTTCCAGCAGTTTTTACATAGTTAAAAAAAATATCCTCATACGTAATTTCTAAACATTTATTTTTTGGAAAAACACTTCTCATTTGTTCAGAAGTTTTAGCAATTTTATCCAACTCACTTAAAATTTTATTTGGATTCACATGTATTGTCTTGGAGTGAGTTTTTTCTACAGAATGTGCGATTCCATATTTATCTAGCATTAATCTTGATATGTATATTTTTAGAATATTATTTCTAGTTATATATATTATTTTTATATTATTATCTCGCAACCAACTTTTCAGTACTTTATGATTTAACAACTGTGCATACATTAACTTAAATCCTATAGCTTTTATATCAGTATAATTTTTCTTTCTATATTGTATTTTTACCATTTTTTCAGATACCCATGGTTCCGGATGGTTTGAATCAAAATAAACTGATTTGCAAAAATCTTTAATAAATTTATTTAAAAACATACCACTGAATAGTTTTGCACACATTTTGTTGCTAAATAATGTGTATAAAATTTTACTGTCAATACTTTTTTTACAATACTCCTTAAAGCCATCAATTCCACTGTGTATGAATATTTCCCCATGGCATCTGACATTGGAATTATTATTTAACCATAACCGAACAAATGTCGATCCAGTTCTTTGAGTTGCCAATATGACAAATTTAGTCATTTTTTTACTTCCCTAAAATAACTGCAACATGTTTCCACACTTTTTAGCAAAGAATAGTTCGTCATTTTTGATGGTGCTATTTATGCCATGTTTAAAAGATTACAAAATATATCTAACTCTATGAATTGACAAAAGTATCCCATACCCATTATCAAAGATTTCAGAATTTTTTGCCCTTTCAGAATGGACACTGCAATCTATAAATAACAAACGCGCGTCTAACTTATAGAAAAACAATCCACTGCTTCTGTGGCTAATGATGGAATATTGGCAATTGACTACGCTGGTTGCCATAAACCATTTGCAAAAAACTAAATTCTCACATCAAACTTCTCTGCCCACTTTTCGAGCATCAAAAGTGCGAAAAGATGCCGCTGGAAATTCTCTCTCCCTGATTGATGGTCTTTAATCATCTCTTCTATATAAGATTTATTGAAAAAACCGTGGCTAACCCTGCCATTAAGTATCTGATCTTTAACATAACCTCCTAATTCATTTCTGAACCATTTATCAATTGGGGTAGCAAACCCTTTCTTGGGACGTTTTGTGACAAAAGATGGCAGCCATTTTCCACACGCTTTCTTATGAACAAACTTGCCGCCGTATCTCCATGACAATTTGTATTTAGAAGGCATGCTTTCAATTAACGACACTAAATCTCTGTCCAAAATCGGCACTCTGGCCTCAAGACTATTAATCATGGTTGCTTTGTCGCCGTATATCAACAAATCATCCGGCAACCATGACCTGGTGTCAATATAAAGCATACGTCCCAGGTTGTCATGAGGAGAGTATTGGTCAAACAATTGACTAAGAAGTGAATTGTTTTCTTGTGGTAAAGTTTCTTTAAGCAGCTTTCTTTTTTGTTCCGGACTAAAGAGATAATAAACGCTCATAAACCTGTCAAATGTATCATGTTTGCTGAAACTACGAAAGCTCCTTTTTAAACGTTCCTGTCTTGGCAGCCTGTCAATCATAAGGCTTAATCCGCCTAAGTATTTGAAACCCGCATGATATAAGCGCTCTCCCCAGTACCTTGGATATCCCGCAAGGGGTTCATCAGCTCCCTGTCCGGTGAGGACAACTTTCACATCTTCTTTTATTATCTTTGTCAAATAGTAAAGCGCTACTGCAGATGAGGTTGCGGTTGGTTCATCCATAAACCATGCGACCTCATCCAACACTTTAATGAAATCCACATTGTCAATGACAACATTTTTATGAATTGTTCCAAGGTGTTTTGCAAATTCGGAAGCTTCGTCAAGCTCGTTTCCTTCAGGAAAAGCCTTAAACCCAACGGTATAAGTACGGAGGGGATAATCCAGGCACTTGGTTGCAATAGCACACACGGCCGAAGAGTCCACTCCGCCACTGAGCAATGCCCCTACTTCAACATCACTTATAAGTTGTCTTTTAACTGCCTGTTCAAAACATCCTTGATATTCTTCTACCCACTGGAAAAACGATTTCTCTTTATCAACTATAATGCTTTCTGAAGTGTAGTTATCAATTTTTACAATTTGATTTCTTTCAAGATCAATTTCAAGATATCCACCCGCAACCAACTTAAAAACATCTTTAAAAATGGTTCGGGGAGAGGGTACATAGCGAAAACTCAGATAATCACTCAGGGCATTTAGATTTAAATCTCTGCCAACCTTACTATTTTCTAAAATAGACTTTATCTCTGAGGCAAAAATGAAGTGGTTCTTATTGAGATAATAGTAGACAGGCTTTACACCAAAATGATCCCTTGCCAAAACCAATCTTTTTTTCTTGAGATCAAGGATGCCAAGCCCGAATATGCCATTTAACCTGTCAAATCCTTTTATCCCCCACTCTTCATAAGCGTGGATGATTACCTCAGTATCCGAATGGTCGGTTTTAAAAACGTGACCTGATGCCAAAAGTTCTCTTCTGAGTTCCTGATGGTTATATATCTCACCATTGTATGTGATCCATACGGTCTCATCCTCATTGCACAGTGGTTGAAGTCCACATTCAAGATCGACAATAGAAAGCCTTCTATGACCTAGGACGCATGTAGGGTTGAATCCTGGTTGTTCAAATGATTGACATAATTTAAACTCTGAATCGGATGCAAATAAAAAGCCCTCTGCATCAGGGCCTCTATGGGTAATTGCATCCGCCATTTTCTTGACTACAATGGGAGCAACTCCATTAAAAGGATTTAGTATCCCAATTATTCCACACATTATTAATCATCTCTTTTTAGAACAATTATCACACAACTCGAAGTGTCTATATGCATTTCAGGACGGCTCATGGGGTAATTTCTATAAGTTAGAAATCTGCGAGCAAAAAATGGAGTCGCCCACTGATAAAATATTTTCAATGGTTTGAATGGCCAAGGTATATTCAGAAAATATTCTACAAACTGAAATCCATATTCACCTTGATAAATGCGTTTTATTTCTTTCAACCCAGAAGCCTTAACAATGCGCATATCAAATGAAGGAACATCATAATGTCTTTGATAAAACACAGAACTACCTTTATAGAGTTGTCCATACGAATCTTTATTAATGAAAAACTCCTTAAAAAAGCCGTCATTGATTAATGTCGTTAAATAATATAATCCACCACTTTTTAGTAATTTAGATGAATTTTTCATTGCTAATGAATCTCTATCTCCTTCAAAGTGTTCGATAACAGAAATATTTGTTATAATATCAAAGGTTTTTTCCGGTAATTCAGACAATAAAAAATCTTTTTCTAAAACATGAAAACGACTTTCATAACTTGAATTTCCCATAATCTTTCTAGCATATATATGCTGCTGTTGTATTGATGAAAACTTATCAATACACGTCACGTCCCAATTTGTTTTCTTCAATATATATGTTGGAAAAACTGAATCACCTGACCCAATATCCAATAACCGCAGTTTTTTCGAAAACAAAGGTGTCAATTGTGAGACTATAAATGGGAGCTCTCCGCATCTTTCAGGTCCCATGCTTTTAAAAAACCTTTTAATGCTGAGTTTTCTTGTATGTAATGAGAGTTCTGTTAATAAATGCCTATCAATTTGTTGAATCATGGCGTTTCATATCTCCTAATAATACCCTGGTTAATGCAAGAAACATAGCTGAGTTTGCGTATCGTATGTATGGAATCCCCTTTAAAAAAGGTAAAGCATAGTAACGAAAAATAAACCATCCATCTTTTGTTTGAAATCTTGCTTTAGCAAAATGACACAAACGAATAATTTTTTTATATTCAATATCCAACTCTGCCAATAAACCTATGCTTTCCGCAACGTCATAAGAATCATATTTATGAAATGTTGGATTTGCCTTAACCGCAAAAGGAATAGGATATCCATTACTATCAAAGAGATTAGAAAAATAGTAGGACAGCCCTCTTTGTATTGTATTATCCAATTCTGCTGCGTTATTAGACAGTATCTTCTTTAGTTTGAATAGATTTTTTATCACAAAACATGTGTGATAATGATCAACAAAATTCTGGTCCTCTGAATAAGGCCAAGAACCGTCTTTATTTTGCATTGATAAAACGAAGCGCAAAGTTGAAATACCTTTTTCCATATACTCACGATTATTAAATCTTTCACCCGCATCAACCAACATCAATGCTCTATAGCTATTCGCATTTACTACCGCAGTTCTTTTCATATCAACCATCGAATATGAACAGGCTAAAGAATCTCCTATTCGCCATTCAGGAAAATCATAAGCTACATGATAAGAAATTTTTTTAAGATACTCTAGATAAAGTTGGTTGCCTGTTATCTCGTGTAATTGACTGAAAAACTCATAAACGTATGCTGTTTGTGTATTGCAAGGAGTATTCGTGGGGATAAGCCCCCCGGTAGTTGTCCAATTAATATTTATCCCCCAACCAAGTCCATGCGCTTGTGTAGATGTCATATTTAATAACTGTTCAACTAGACTTTCTGCCAATTGAAGATATTCTTGTTGTTCAGTTATTTTAAAAAGGTTCAGATATGCCATACCAACATGTGCATGGCATATTGAAAATGAACGTTTTCTTACAAAGAATTTTCGACAATTAGGATAAACCAAATCGAGAAAGAGTAATGGGGATACGGCAAACATTCCGAGAATCTTATTTTTTGCATAAAAAATTTTTGCACTGCTACCGATTGACATACCCCAAATATCATGCCAATCAAACGATTTTAAGCTTGTGGTTTTAAGCCACTGTAAAAATGATTTTATCATTACCATAACCATTTGATAATCATCATCCGCTATCTCATTTTCTTTCGTTTCTTGCATTAACTTTGTCAAAATTCTATTTTCAATGAATGCGTCTAACTAATCTGTCTTAATTGTTTCTCTGAAACATTTCGATCGCTTCAATCCAAGTCCTCTTTCATTTTGTAATTACATGTAATGTTTCAGATAGTTCCAATAATTTTGTTATATTCATAACATATGAGGTAAACCAATTTCTAACCTCCTCTTTCTTGTATCGGTGTTGATATTCTGGACTTAAATCATCTAAAGATCTAAATGCCAAAGTTTTTAACTTATACTTCCTTTTTGTTCCTTTTCCTAGTTTAAGGTTTTGTCGAGAACAACATGAAAAGAAGCACAATTAGACTTGACTGCATATATGACCTTGTTTGGTTCTATTATATATCTCTTTTGACAGGGAGACTGCAATATGTTCTATATTATTCAAATTCTTTCTTTTTGCTTTTGCGACTATTATTAATTCGTCAACTAATTGCTGCCGTTCTTTAATTTTGAACAGAAAGGAAAGAGAAGATGCGGATAAAAAAAATAATAAATGTATTTTTTCCATCCGCTTATTTCTTAACAATTTTGTTGTAAATACTGTCAAGCCTTTTAGCGACTATAGAAGCCAGAAAACGTTCTCTCGCAAAGCGGTAATTATTAATAGCCATTTTAGCAAGTGATTCTTTGTCCGAAATGACGCTCTTCAATAATTTTGAAAAGGATTCTTTATCAAGAGATTGAACATAATACCCATTTTCCCCTTCCACAAAATTATCCGGTATGCCCCCAACAGGCCTCGTTATTATGGGCATGCCGAACGCCATGGCCTCAAGAATAGCATTTGGTAATCCTTCTCCATAAGATGTAGGAAAACACATTATATGGGACTCTTCTAAAATTTCCCTTTTTTTCTCTCCTCTTACATAACCAAGTAGGCTTATCCTTCTATTCCCTAACGCCTTTATTTTTTCTTTCACCATATCATAATCTGGACCGCCACCTGCTATTACAAGTGAAAGATCTCTTTCCTCAAAGTTAATTGCCGAGAAGGCATCAATGGTCTCCATAATTCCCTTCCTAAGCTCAATTCTTGACAAAAAAAGTATTTGTAGTTTACCAGAGCCTTTAAGTTTCTTTATTTTTCTATCTATAGAAAATCCATTTAGCAAACTGTCATCAACAGTGGTTGTCTCTAAAATAATTTCCTGACTAAATCCCCAATGCCTCAGTTTTTCCCTGAATGAGGAAGCAAGCACTATAAAAGTGTCAGCTTTTTTAAAAGCAACTCTAAAAAGCAGTGATAACATTATTTTGTTGTCGATTCTTTTTTCAAACTCATCTTCCCATCCACGCCAAAAAACCAGAATTTTCTTAGAATGCATCCTGGCTACTAAAAGAAAAAGGGCGTCTCTCAGCACAGGGCTTGTTCCAAGTGATGGATTCAAGTGTACTAAAACATAGTCTTTGTTAAACAATTTGAAAAACATTCTTACAATATCGCAAAACAGCACAATTAAATAATAAATATTTGAACTTTTTCCTGGCCGTTTACCTACAAGAAAATGCTCCAGATTAAAAGAATCGCTTTTGTAATGATTAAATACTGCATTGTAATAATTAGCAACTCCTCCAAAAAGCTCTGGACTTGGAGAGAGAACAAGAACTTTTCTTTTAATATTTTTATTTTTCCTTTGACTACTCACTAACAAAAGCTTACCTCATATAAAACATGTTATGTGTATTAAATAGTTTATTTAATACAATGAATCATAACATCCTCATTATTTTAGAACTTCCCCCAACATCATTAGCGTCCAAATTGCATTACTTGTATCACTTTTTCCTGCTAGATTTGAATGTACAATCTCCTCAACTGCTGTTTTTGATATTATTGAAGAACAGACATTTTGCAAAGAACTCTGCTTTGTCATTGATAAACTTCCATTCTTAAACCATTCTCTAAGTGGTAATGCAAATCCCCTTTTCCTTGCGGTAAGCAGCTTATCAGGGAGTTGTCGCCCTAAAGTTTCACGTAAAATGTATTTGCGCTTATATCCTTTCATCTTAATGCTCATACTAACCGTGGATAGTAATTCAATAATTCGATGATCTAAGAAGGGGACACGTGTTTCTAAACCATTCGCCATAGAGGCACGGTCAACCTTACACAACATGTTATCCGGCAATGAGACTTTCAAAAGCCAATAATTCAATTTTGTAAAATCTGAACTTTCCACTACTGGTTTTATTCCTTCTTCAATAAATTCTTTTGCAGGGCGAATCATTTTTTTATCTATAATGAGTTTGCCTCTTTCAATGTGAGTAAATCCACTCCCCTTAGCTTCCATGCGATCAACAAAATTGAGATTCGCACTTTTAACAACTTTATCAGCACGGAGTATTTTTCTTTTTAAGCTCCCACTACATAGAAATTTAAAGAGACTTAGACCCGACGGGATCATCTGTGTTTTAATTAAATTGGGCAGAAGAGAAAACTGTCTGCTAAACTTTTCTCCTTGATGTACTGTATAACCACTCAATACTTCATCGCCACCATCACCTGTCAATACCATTTTGACACTCTCACTTGCAGCTTTACTTACAATATAAGTTGAAAGTGCGGATGAATCACCAAATGGTTCATCGTAATACCATGACAATTTTTGCATTACACTCTCAGCATCCTCTTTTTTAATAATGCGTTCTAAATGATTGGCTCGGAATCTTTCAGCAACTAATTTTGCCAAGTCCCTTTCATCGAATTCCTTGCAGTCAAACCCTATTGTGACTGTATTTATAAGTCCTTTTGAGAACCTTGTCATAGCCGCAACTATAGAACCAGAATCCAATCCACCGCTTAAGAATGCTCCAAACGCAACGTCACTTCGCATCCGAATTTTCACTGAATCATAAAAAAGGTGTTCAAACTCCTCAAGAATATTATCTTTATCTTTTCGCATGTCAGATTCGGGAGGAAATACAATATCCCAGTACTGATCAATTTTAAGTTTACCATTTTCTATGATAAGTGAATGGCCAGGTTTTAATTTGTAAATATTTTTGAAAAAAGTATATGGTGCAGGTATATAGTTTGAACAAAGATAAAAATCCAAAACCTCCAAATTTTCCACTCGTGGAACACCATATGCGAACAATGACTTAATTTCTGAGCCAAAAATGAAACTATTTTGATACACTGCATAAAAAAAAGGCTTTTCACCAATGCGATCACGTGAACAAAACAGGCGCTTTTTTGATTTATCCCACAATGCAAATGCCCACATACCGTTAAATCTTTGAACGCAATTAATACCCCATTCCTTATATGCGGAGAGAATCACCTCAGTATCTGAATCCGTATAAAAACAATATCCCTTTTTCTTTAATTCCTTACGTAATTCAACGTAGTTATATATTTCTCCATTGTAAGTTATAATTAATGAGTTGTCATAATATTGCATTGGTTGTTGACCGGTTTTTAAATCAATTATTGATAACCTGCGATGTCCCAGGGCTAGATTGCTATCTATAAACCCGCCTTCACCATCAGGTCCGCGGTGAGCGATAATGTCCGTCATCTTTTTTAAAACTTCACTTGAAGCGGGTTGATGTTTATCTAAGTGGAGATAGCCAGCAATGCCACACATAGTTAATTTACCAAGGTTGATTAAATGAACTGAGTCATACCCATCACAGTTTGGTGTTAGGCTCTTAGAACCCCTATTTCACCAGGGCTTTATATCCTAAAATTCATAGAATTTGAACCCATAAGAAAACTGATTTCTTAGGTTTAACATTTTAAATACTACATTCAGGTTTCATAGCGCGGCCTTCAACGCCATTATATCCAATATGAACGTCTATCTCTGAGAGCCCCGCTTCTTCATGCCACCTCTTAAACGATGTTACCGTTTGTGGGTAATCATACATAGGGGACAGCATATCGAATGTATCTAAAAAGGCCCATTCTTTCAAAGTCGCATCGTCTGCGTTTGGCAAGCTATTAGAATAATCTGCAATTAACAATCTCCAGTTTATGACATAACCTACTTTAGGTATTTTTCTAATCACCCTTGCCAAAGGCCACATAAGGCTTACATATTTACAAGTAAAATTGTACAATTCCTCTGGATTCTTGCCTCTTGTAAAAGGCCTAACGTAATATTTTGGATTTAACAACCATCTTGCAATATTTTTAATATATATGTCCGTAGCAATTTTTCCACCCGGACGAAGATTCTTTATAAGAGAGAGAAATGCCTGTTTAGGATTCGGTGTGTGCTGTAAAACTCCAAAGCAATATACTTTATCAAAATAATTTTCTTCAAACGGCATTTCAAAAATACTTGCTTGCAATATCAAAACATTGTCTTTTTTCCCATTTGATTTATAATTTGCATCTACAGCATTCGAAAAATCGAACGATACTACCGTTGCCCTTGTTTCAGCCGCATGCGTAGTGAAACGACCAGAACCACAGCCAACCTCCAAAATGGTTTGACCAGATAAATCTTTTGCCCACTTAGTTTCATTTTGAAAGCGATCTCTTGACACACTAAATCTTGAATATTCGTCATATTGAGTTTGTCCATGAATATTCCACTCCAACCCAAAATTTGATGCATAATTTTCATCGGACACAAACCTTGGGATAAAATTAATAATGGGGTACTCATTGCCAGAAGAAGGCTCTATTAAGATTCCATTTCTTATTCTTCCACCAACAATATTTGTATTCTTGAACTGCAGCTTACTACCTGTTTTAGGACATCGAAGCAATTCTAAGTGTTTAGGTTTCATGTTAAAATCCCATTATTATAGATTTTCTATTATCAGTAATTTTTTTGTACACCCATTGCGAATCAGTTTTCGGAATTTCAGGGCAGGAGTTTTCGTGAAATTTAGATTTTTTCGATTGAACAAAACCGGAGGCTTAGCCATGCTAAGTTGATGATTTTGTGATTGAGAAAAATCAAAAGTCCATATGAATGACACTCTGAAAACCGAAAATCAATTTGTAATGGGTATATATTGGATGAATTCTATAATTCAACCACACTGGAATCATGGTTATATATCAGCACAATAACAGTAAAAGCAATATGTTGTAATTGGCACTTTCAGTAAGGTCATTCAATAAAAAGTGCAATTTCAAACGTCATGAAGAATTGTAAACTGAGATATACCCGTTATACGTCTTTTCTATAGAATAATCCTGTGCAGTTAAAAGCGCATTATTGACAATTGTTGTTCTTAATGTACAATCGTTCATTAACATTACAATTTTCTCTACCAAGTCTCTTGCATTGTTACTTTCGAATAATAACCCATTTTCACCATGAGTAATAATCTCTTTAGGACCATCAATATTCGAAGCGATAACTGGTATTCCAATTGACATAGCTTCAATTATAGAAACACCAAAACCCTCATAGCGAGAAGGTAATATGAATATTCCAGAATTACATAATAATTCCGGAATATCATCTTTATTGCCTAAAAACTCTATACTATTGGTAAGTTCATATTCTTCAACCATCTTCTCTAAATACTTCCTGCTACTTCCCTCTCCAACAAATCTGCAATAGCAATTTCGACCTTCATTTCTAAGTATGGCAAGGGCCCTTATCAACAGATCTTGACCTTTGTGTTTGTGATATAGTCGAGCAACACAAATAATATCATCCAAGCGTGAAAGGCTTTCTGCACGTTTAAACTTCTCCAGTGAAATTCCATTGTGAACCACAATAACTTTCCCCCTATTTGTATGAACGCTCGTATCAAAGTTTGTTTTTACAGATGATGCAATTGCAATGTATCTGTCGATGAGCTTTATGGCAAGGAATTTTGATATCCTATCTTTTAGAGAACATGAATAGAAATTGACTTCATGTAGTGTGAATATCTTTCTATTGTGCATACCTATGGACCCGATTAAACCAAAAAACAATGAAAGATCTTCGTGCATATGTATTACATGTGGTTTAAATCTTTTCAAAATAGAGCGAATCAAAAGGATAAATTTAAATTTTTGTCCTCTAGGTTTTCGTTTTAATTCTATCACCCTTGCACCAGTTCCTTTTAGTGTCGACAATAACGCATCATCTACCACGTCATTTATGATTATGACTGTCAAAGGATTGCTCTTATAATCATTTACTTTACACACATCAACCAAAAGCCGCTCTTTTCCTGCGTTAGC
>JAAETN010000378.1 GCA_024228355.1 Maribacter sp.
CATTGATCTCGTTTACATTTTACTCGGTTACATCATTAAATGTCAAAGTTGCAGTACCAAGAGTTGTCACAGTGTCAATTGCAGTTTTAAGAGCAGAGTAATCAACATCCGTGGTGCTTTCATTAGGTAGAGAGGACGGTGTTTGTGATAAGGCATAAACGGTTATTGTGTATTCATGAGTACCAGCGCCAGGAGAACATGGTGACGTATAGGAGACACCAACCCCATCTTTGTTGGCTCCCATAAACCAATTACCATCATCGGCTTCACCATGCGCTATACCAGTAACAGACGGATCAATGTCCCACAGTAATAGGTATGAATTTACGGATGACGTGTCGCTAGGATTTGGATAGGAGTGCATGATCACAGCTAATGAACCTGCTGAATCAGGCACATTTGACCATGATAATGGTATTGAGGCTTCAACTCCATTTACTTTGGTTTCGCATTTGTATGAATCTAAAATTTCCCCACCAGATATTGCTATACTTGAGAGGGTAAATTCATCGACAAATTCTCCTGTAAACTTTATAGCAAAAACAGCCTCCTCTATCCCCAAATGTTCATCACTATTGACATCTGCATTTAAATTCAGGGGTAGTGCCGACTTTCCAGCGCAGACCTGCAAGGCGATTATCGCATCCTTTAAATCAACATCACCGGAATCGTCTACATCTCCAATAAGGGCAAAGCAATTTGTGTAAAATACTAATAAAAATATGGTAAAAAATATCCTTTTCATGGTTCCCCCTTTCGGCATATATCATTTTTTTCTTGAGCCTAACGACCGAGTTAATTGGTCCGCCAGCCAGTTTAGCAACCAACTTGGACGGCAGCAAAAGCTTTGATAAACATCAAAAAAACGCAGCTGCTCGTGGGTCTGGTTGAACGATTTGTTATCATTTTCCTTTACTCACAACTGACTGTTTTAGTGAAACTATATATGGTTCAAGTCGAGAACCGTAGGCTAATTTTACTTTATACCTGGGGTTGGTAATATCATTATTTCTCGTCATGTTTTTGTTTAAAAATGATTCTAATTCATTTTTAAACTTGAGAGGAATATGGACTTTTTCCACACTCAATTTAGTTATATAGCCAACTACTCTATTCTTATTTTTTTTGGAGTAGAATCTTGGCCTTACGATTCCTTTTGTGATTATAAATTTTGAACGATCTGAATAAATTCCTCTAAGTCGCTCATGGACAAGTCCTACATCTATTGCAAAAAGTCTCGATTTTGAATTTTTTTCTTCTACAAGATTTTCTTTTGCTCTTTCACGTTCGCGTACTAAGTCTTTATCTTCAGGATGTATCTGTAATTTCTCTTCACTCTTTGCAAGCTCATTCTCTGCAATTACTAGTGCTTTACTATATGAGTCACCGTTGTACTCCAAAACAATATAGACCTCTTTGGGAAGCTGATTGTTGTAGTGATGTTTGTACTCTTTAGCATTAAGCTGAGCATCTACCTTAAAGCCTAATTTTTGTAACTTCTTATCATTAAACCAAACAGGAAAACCACTTCCTGTATAAGAATACTCATCATAAGATTTATTTAAGGCTGCTCTCCACTCAATACGAAAAGATAGTCCACTATTCTCACTTTGTATTCTCCAAGGTAAATTTAGTTCCCTTTCTGTGAGAAAACCCTCGAAGTCAGGATTAGCTGATCTATTGGCAAATACCCCCCAGAGCACTATTGAATTAACAACAAAAAGTATAAAAAAAGCCAAGATAAATAGATTACGGCTTGAATAAGCTATTTTCATATCGTGACCACTTCCACCTTTTCGATGTTTGAATTTCTTAATCGTTTAAATATGAGCAAAATTAATATTGCTGATAAGCCTATAAGTAAAAAGAAAAGATATTTGGGCATCCAATCCCACCACCAATCGTAGAATTTAGTATAAAGAAAGATGGTGAAAAATACATTGCCAGTATTAACTACCTCTTGAAAATTCTTTTTGATTCCATACCATATTGCTACCGAGCTACAGCCAAAACCAATAATTTGGTATAAAACTTCCACTGTTTCTCTTGTGAAATTCATATATGAAATCCTACCCCAATTTGACAGTATCAAAACTGGGACAAGCAATAAAAGCATTGCAAAAACTCGGTAAATTTTATCGAAACCAGAGAATTTATTATGAGGCAAATATGGTGTAGCTAATAATAGAATGGCAACAGGGAAAAAATTTTCAGGTCGTTCTCCAAAATGAAACCAGTAGCACCCACCCCACGTACCAGCTTGAGCTGACAAAAAACCGGCAATGCATATTATACCAGCACCAAGCAATAGTCTTGCATCTGATGCATAAGCAAGCAGCAACGCAAAAACACCCCAGATTAAAAATGCATTAGAGGAAGGTGAAATATTGAACATCTGACCGAACATGACTAGATTGAGAATAAAACTTGCTAAAGTAACCAATCCAAAAAGCTTTGAGAAATACCCTGTTTTTTCTTTTTGGGCAGCAAACATAGTTGCTGATAACCCAAGAGCGGGTGACGATAGCAAAATGACTACTTGAACGGCAGTCGAAAAATTACCCCAAAACTGATAAAACAGAAAAAAGACACTGGCGGCTAAGGCTATTGACCCAAGAAAAGAGGCTATTTTCATCCCAAGACTAAGTTGCTTATCTCGCTTACTTGAGTCTATGTCAAAAGTGGAAGAAAGATGACCTAAAAGGTTGTGGTGATATTTAGAAATTTCGGTCTTTTGATTTACTTGCAACGATAAAACCTTATCATTCTCAAGTATTTCTAATTCAATTTGGAAATTTCTAATCTGATCAACCCTATGTTGGGCATCAATTTTTGAGTTTTCCTGCATTTTTTCCCTATTCGTTTACTGCGTAATATTTTTCTAAGATAACGTTTTAAATCAGCCGTGCTGCTTTTTTCGTCGGCTGAATTTGATTGTTGTGTGCCCGGCATGGGCGTGAACTAATGGGGTTCAAGTCCCCTGTAAGTGTTCCTGTGTTAGGTTTTATAACTTAGCATGAATTACTAACCGAAGGCAAGGGCGTTACCGTGAGGTAGGGCCTGAAGGAAGCCGGAGTGTAAACTTGCGAGCTGACGGACAGAAACGTCATGGGGCAAAGTCCCTGGGTAAGGCAGCACAACATGTCAATGCCCAAGGAACAAGGGATACGGTAAATGGCGCGGCTGCGCAAGGGAAGTTCACGTTCTTATCCGGGGAGACCTGTTTTCCATGCGACATGATGTTGTTTCCAGTGAAATTACCGGCAGGGGCTACCGGTACAAAAAATGTCCCGGCACAAATGATGGAAGACTCTGCCTCGTTTGTGAGATACGAAACAAAGATGAGCAGACAGGAAACGAATTTTGCAGCGTCATATGGAGCAATTTGTATGATAAGAAGACAGGAGTCAGCAGAAGCCATAGTAGCCAAATGCCGGGAGTAATGTCCCGGACACGGTGAAGGGCTGAACGTCAAGGAGAGGATAGGTATTCATGGGCCATGGACATACGTCGAATCCGAATGGAGGAGTACTGTTCAGGCGCGGATTGGAAAAACCGACTCAAGTCTACATAGCCCGGTTACGGCCCGGCGACCTTGATGAAACGCCCTGTGCGGACCCGCATGCAGGGTGTTGTGGGGGCTGGGGGAG
>JAAETN010000379.1 GCA_024228355.1 Maribacter sp.
AAAGGTAAACGGGGCAGCGATGCCGTTTCAGTCATCTACGGGGTAAAAAAATCCAACCCCAATCTGGTAATGAATCCTGATGCTTCCGATAGCATCTCTATGTTTAAAGAGAACGAGACTTTATACGTCGGTGATAATGTTCAACCCGATGTTGTTATTATCAATGACGTACGCATAATGGGCCAAATGTATAAAGAAGCAAGACCATGGGTCAAAGCCATCGAAGGTGATGCTGGTTCACCCCCCATGAGATCCCAATGGGAAGCTTATGGTACTCAATGGGCCGAAAAAGTCACACTAGATCCTAGTTATGATGATGTAGATCCTGTTGATTTTAAAAATAGCCCTGGGGAAGTATTCACTGAACTAAAATCTAAAGATACTAAAATGAAATCGCTAGAAGAGATATATACGGAGATACGTTTGAGAGAGGTCGGTGAAGGAACTTCCGAGCCATTTGAATATAAAAAGAACTTCGAAAGAGGTGATTCATTTGGCTATCTAATTGATGGAGATGCTAAAGGTGAAAAAATTCCAATTAAACTTCAAGGCATTACTTATAAAGAGCGTGTTTCTGATGATATGGAAATGGATCGCCCCGAATTTTATGAATTTGTAAATGAACCTAACGGTACTGTTTTAGATGGAATTGAAATTATTTTCTCACATGCTGCGGATAGTGGTTTTGGTTTGGTTAATGATGTTAAGTTTATGTTTCGTTTGATGTCCACTATTAAAGAAATACTACAAAAAGAATTTGCTAGTAATATGCCTAATCTTTTGATTTACTCTCCTAATAAAAAAGGTAGTGAACAAATCGAGGATACTGGGCGACATAGGTTGTATAAGGCGTTTATTTCTAAGGCATTTCCTAAAGCAGAAATGTTTATTGATGATCAAGGTGAAGAAATTGTATTTAAATTAAAGTAGATGCGTATATCGGTTATTATAATGGTTATATTGTGTATTACGTCGTGTAGTACCACATCCAACATGCAATGTGATGAGCTTTATGTAAAAGATTACAATTGCGATATACCACAAAAAAATTCATATAGTGTAGATAGAGATTACTACCCAAATACTCAATCTCTTTATTACTATCCTCGCTATACTCGCATTATTCGCCCCACAACACAACCTCTTCCCCATAGTGAGCAAAGAAACGTAATATCTAAAAAACGGCCTTCGATCGTAAAAACAACTCGTGGTAACGAGTAAAGTATATACGTAGATAAAGAAATAGGAGGGGTGTTAAGTTAAGTTTTTTGGATATTTATTATTATGGCATCATCCTATACAAGATTACAATTAAGAGATTTTCAAACATCTACTGCTGATTTAACTGCTCAAGCATATACTTTTACTTTAGTAAATAATAATTCTTCAACAGCATATTTTGCTATGGAAGGTGTAAGGTATTGGAATGGTACTGAATTTGTTTATAAAACTTTATTTCCCTCTGCTTCTTTATCGGCATTAACTAATTGTACTGTAGTGAGTGGGTCTACTAACGCAGGTTTTATAATCAATCCTAATGCTACTGCTACTTTTGTTTTTACTCCTACTGCTACTATAGCTAAAGAACAAATGCAATTTTCAGCTCCGAATGCTCAGGTATTTAGTTTAGGGGATGCAACAGCTTCCGGTTCATTACTAGGTGTAGATTTAGCTATCACACCTTAAGGAAGGACGTCATATTAAAGTCATATTAAAATTTGGCTGTACAGGAGACCATTCGTATATTTACGGGGTAAGGTTGCGGGCGAATCGCAGCCGTAATTTAAATTTTTAGTTATGAGTGATTTAATGTTTTCAGCGACTGTAAAAGATGTTCAATTCTTGAACGACGAGCAGATTAAAGAGGTTTGCCCAGTTGCATTTTCTGAGAGTGCTAGTAGTGAAGTTTCGAAGCACTACACACACATTCCAACCAATCAAGTAATTGATGATATGCGTAAGCTAGGTTGGGGGGTTATTGAAGCGAAACAAGTTGCAGCTCGCAAAACAGCTACAGCAGGTTTCCAAAAACATATGATGGTTTTCCGCCATCCAGATTTGATGGTTGAAGGAAAAGATGGTGATAATGTTTGGCCTCAAATCATCATGACTAATTCACATGATGGAAAAAATTCATTCACGTTCCAAGCAGGAATGTATCGATTTGTTTGTTCAAATGGGTTGGTAATTGCCGATGAAGAGTTTGGTTCAATGAAAATCCGTCACATGGGTTATGATTTTGATACTTTGCGTGAAACTATTAGTGAGATGGTTGATAAATTGCCTCTTACAGTTGATAGTATGAATAAGTTTAAATCCACTACACTTGATAAAAATCAAAAGTATGATTTGGCTCGTAAAGCACTTGAAACACGATTTAAAGTTCAAGAAAACCAAAAAGTTGATCAGCTTTATAAGATTGATCTTGATGAGTTTCTTACCCCAGTGCGTAAGGAAGATGCAGGAGATGATTTGTGGAGTGTGTTTAATCTAGTACAAGAGCGTGTAGTTACAGGAGATTTTGAATATGTTTCCGGTGCTAAGATGCGTAAAGCTCGTGAGATTAAGAATTTTAAGCAAGACTTAAAAGTAAACCAAGAGCTCTTTGAGGTAGCGAAAGAATTCGCAGCATAAGAGCAATGCCATGTTGATTGAAGGGGGAGGATGTTAACCTCCCCCTACTTTCAATTTATACTTACTAAATGTCTATTAATAAAAATCCATATACAATGCAAACTAATGATGTGGTTCAAATGATCTTGTCTAAAGCAGATGATCATGATTTAAGGATTGAAGTTCAATCTGAAGCTATAGCTATTTTAAAAGAAAATCCTGGTATAGATACGGGATCTGCTTATCTAATGGCTGCTATAGAATGGGATGTCGCATGAAGAATTATTGGACTTACAATACTACTATAGGAGATCTTGAGATCAACTATATTTATAAATGATATGGACATTAACAAAATATTTGGGGCGTTTAATTCTGATAAAGAAGATAATGGGGTAGACATCCCAACTCCTGATTTTGTTAAAAGCATGTTAGATGAAAATCATCCTAGGTATTTTATTGGGATGTTTTCAAAACTCATTAATAATAATCTTTCTTATCAGAAAGGTTTAGTTAAAATGTTTAAGGAGGCTGATCCTTCATTTGATGTTGACGGTGTAGAAAAAGCAGGCCGCTACATGCTATTTAGTAGAGCATGGGAATATGTTAATAAATTTGACCTTGATGATCCTTATTCTCAGTCTATATTAAAAGATATTTGTGGTAAAGAAAAATCATATAAAAACCTAAAGAAGGCGTAAAATATATCAATACAGTATTTTGAGGAACAAGAAGAGTATGAAAAATGTGCTTTTCTTAAAAAATTACTTGATTCCTCAAATTCTAATTCGTAACTTCAGTTTTAAACCATTAAAAAATGTATTTTAGAGAACACATCCAAAGAAAGCTCGAGAATCTCGAAGCTAAATTAAAGCATATTGAATTCCATAATGGAAGAGGAAATAGCCAAGACGTTAATAATGTAAAAGTAGAGTGTGAGGAATTAGTTGAGGAGATTAAAGCAACAATAGGACGCGAACCTATGACTCCTAACGAACAAAACCGAGTATAATGCTTACAGCCGAACAAATTGAAAACAATTGGGAAGAATTCTGCA
>JAAETN010000380.1 GCA_024228355.1 Maribacter sp.
GATACCCAGCTCGAAGAGGCTTTTGAGCGTATTTGGAAGTTAAAGGAAAAAGCCTTTAAAGTCAAAGTCGAAATCCCTGAGGAACTAATAAACCCTGATGTTTTAAACGAGCAAATCGCAAGAAACTGTATCACCCTTTGCAATGGGGATAAAAGAGAAATAGCGGCCTTTAGGAAGAAGGGATTCTTAAGTATTTCAAATATACAATATGCTGATAATCATTTTATTAATTTACTTAAAGAGAATTTAAACTTTAAGTGTTTATCTCTTTCATCAGACACTTTTAAAAGTGAAGGAAATATACTGCTTTCGCTTTTCCCACCGCAAGTCAAACCGAATGATAATTTTGGATTTACAGCGTCTGAAATTCAGATGATAAACAAACTGATCAATTCTAATAATGTGGTGCTTTATCATTTTGGCAATCCGTATGCGCTGAGGATTTTTGATTACAAAAATGCAAGTGCGATTGTTTTGGCTTATCAAGAGTTTGAAGTCTTCCAAAAAGTTGCTGTAGATCATTTTCTTGGAAGGATTGATGCCAATGGTAAATTGCCCGTTCTTTTATAAGCTAACAAGACAGTTTTGGTTTAAGTTTTTTATATAGAATTAAGTTGAACCCAAAATAAAAGCCCCATATGCTGAGAAACATATGGGGCTACTTTCTTTATTAAGTCAAACTCCTTAAAGTTCCTTTATCTTAATATTCCTAAACCAAACATCATCGCCATGATCCTGAAGTCCAATATATCCTTTAGCAGGTACATCTGCCCAATCGGGATTTAAAGCAGGGAATTTACTTCCAGCCACCAATTCGTTCCATTCTGGAGTCCAAAGATGATACTCAACAACATTCTCACCGTTTTGGTTATGAACAACAGTGCCTTTATACACTGTAAGCTCTATCTTGTTCCACTCGCCTGCAGGTTTGGCATTTTGTGGTTTTGCTGGTATCAAATCATACAAAGACCCAGCCTGACGATTTCCATCTTTACCTAATTTAGCATCAGGATGTCTCTCGTTATCCAAAATTTGCATTTCAGGTGCGGTTTTCCAGATATAATCCAATTTTTCTTCTCCTAAATACAAAATACCGGAATTACCACCCTCAGAAACTTTCCATTCCAAGCTCAAGGTAAAATTCTGGAATTGCTTATCAAAAATAATATCCCCTCCATCTTTGGCTCCTGCTTCCCCCCTACCTGATCCAATCATATGTAATGTTCCATCAACAATTTCCCATGCTGCTGGAAAATGCTCTTTTTTGTAGCCTCTCCATCCTTTCGATGTTGTGCCATCAAAAAGCATCATCCAACCATCTGCCTTTTCAGCAGCGGTAAGTCCGTTCAATGGTGCTTCTTCTTTTTGAACAGCTTTTTTCACCTTGCAGCTATTTAGTACTGGCAACATTATCATACTAAATATAAAAATTAAACTAATTTTTCTCATCTGTTTGTTCTTTTTTGATTCTTATAAGTAGAACCGGCTTAAAAAGCCAGTTCTACTCGTTTTTATTATTGGTTAAACAATTAAATTCTCTAGTCAATGACCTATACAGGCATATCTGGTAATGACCAACCATCTCTATATGTATGCTTGATCAATTCCTGTGAATATGCAATTGCATTCATTGGCTCTGTCCAATCCTTGTTGAATGTTGGGTGTCCATCATGAATCTTGAATCCGTCCCTAATTACAGTCCTAATTTCCTCATTAGCACTAATATTAGTGAATTTCATATTCTCACCGTCCCATTCAAGTATTTTATTCAAGGCCTGTAAGCGAACAGCAAGTACGCCCATGACAACCATTTCATTAAATGGTCCGGCTTCATCAAAATCTGAAGTACATGGTTTCCTATTTTCGGCACTTTCTTTACAAGCACGTACCCAATCCATTTCATGGGCTCCCTTATTCCAGGCAAGTCCTAATTCATCCTCTACTCTTCGCTCTGTTTTTGCAGCTGATATTTTTTTGCCTGACATCAATTCAGGTTCTACACCATAGCAACCCACATGAAGAATATCCTTAGTTCCATAAAAGAAGGTTCCACCGCCTGCTTTATTCGGATTCTTACCTGCTGGCCAATTATCAGGCAATTCTGGCTTAATACCGCCATCATACCAATGTACATCGACTTCAGGCAATTTCATTTTACCTTGTCTGCCTCTTGCCGGGAACGTTAGTTTAGCAGACTGGGAAACCGGAGCACAATCATTCAATAATAATGACGAGCTTGCCTGTGCCTTGGTAGGATACCCTAGTTTTAATCCTTCAAAAACAGGATGTAATATGTGGCAGGCCATATCGCCCAGCGCACCAGTACCATAATCCCACCATCCTCTCCAGTTCCATGGATGGTACACCTCATTGAAAGGTTTCATTTTAGCTGGCCCGGTAAACAGATCCCAATTCAGGGTATCGGGTACCCAATCCCCTCTTTCAGGGCTGTTTAATCCTTGTGGCCATATTGGTCGATCCGTAAAGGATTCCACTTTCTTTACATCTCCTATTGCGCCACTCCAAAGAATTTCACATGTTTTGGCGACACCTTCTCCTGAGGCGCCTTGGTTACCCATCTGGGTCGCTACCTTATGCTTCTTGGCCAATTTTGTCATCAATCTTGACTCATAAACCGAATGGGTCAATGGTTTTTGAAGATAAACATGTTTTCCCATTGTCATAGCATTGGCGGCGATAATGGCATGTGTATGATCAGCTGTAGCCACGACGATGCCATCTATTTCATCACCCATTTCATCAAACATCTTACGCCAATCCCAATATTTTTTAGCATTTGGATATCTGTCAAAAGCACCTTTGGCATACTTCCAATCAACATCACAAAGACCTACAATATTTTGCGATTCCAAATTCTTTAAATTGGCAAGCCCCATGCCCCCAACACCTATTCCGGCAATATTCAATTTATCGCTTGGTGCTACATGCCCCAAACCACTGACGGCATACGACGGCACGATAGTAAACGCTGCGGAAGCGGCCAAAGTTCTGCCCACAAAATCACGGCGGGTCAAAGTGTTCTCTTTTTTAGTCTTACTCATATTGCATTACTTTATAATCAGTTAATAATATAGTTAATCAAATTTTCCAGTGATCAAGAACCCTTCATAATAGTTACGTACGATTCCTAACTAAATTTATGGAATTTAAATGTTTAAGATAGGTCGATTTTACCACTTGAAAAAACAATTACTAAAATTACACATTTTTGTTAAAAATTAATAGTATAAATTTGTCAAAACTTAATAATATAAAACCTTTGGAATTTAGCATCATCGATTGGATTTATTTGGACTAAGTCAATATGTAAAAAGGTATTTGAATATAAGTAATCACATTATTTTCATTGAAAAAGTATCTATTTAACTTTCATCATTATTATTGACCCACCTCGAATTCCACATTTGGCAATGAAAACATATAAGGTTATAGGATTAATGTCTGGCACTTCATTGGATGGGCTGGATTTAGCTTATTGCCATATTTCCAAGTCGTTGGACCAATGGGAATATACTATAGAACAGACCAAAAGCGTTGATTACACTATAGAGATGAAAGGAAAATTGAAGAACTCAATTTTCCTTTCTGCCAATGAGCTATTGAAATTCAACAATACGTATGGCCAATGGTTGGGAGAGCAAGTAAGAGCTTTCATTAAAGAATATGATTTGCTTGTTGATTTTATTGCCAGTCACGGGCATACCACGCATCATCAGCCAGAAAACGGACTCACTTACCAAATAGGTTCTGGACAGCATTTGGCCAATGAAAGCGGATGTAAAATAGTATGCGATTTTCGTACGAATGATGTAGCCTTGGGTGGGCAAGGAGCGCCTCTTGTTCCTATTGGAGATCGATTGTTTTTTGGCAATTACGACTTCTGCTTAAATCTTGGTGGTATCAGTAATGTTTCATTTGAAAAAAATGGTGAGCGTATTGCCTATGACATAGGCCTGGCGAATATGATATTGAACCACATTACCCAAAAAATTGATTTACGATATGACAAAGGGGGTGAATTGGCTAGAAGCGGAACAACAAATCCAACTATGCTAGAGCGATTGAATACATTGGAATACTATAAACTACCTTTCCCAAAATCGACTGGTTATGAGTGGTTCACTCAAAAAGTAGTCCCTATAATTGAAACTACCGAAGATTCCATTGAAAATTTACTTCATACTTCTATCCATCATTTATGTGAACAAATTGCCATCCAGGTAAGGCTCAATACGGCTAAGACAAAGTCAAATTTATTAGTGACTGGAGGAGGTGCAATGAATGATTTCCTTATAAGAACTTTAAAAGAGAAACTAGGATCGTACATTGAGGTTGTCGTACCATCTAAAGAGCTTGTTGAAAACAAAGAGGCCTTGGTATTTGCATTGATGGGGGTATTGAGAATAGAGGAAGAAATCAATGTTCTAAGTACTGTCACAGGTGCTAAACGGGATTCTTCGAGTGGGGTGGTATTTATTCCAAATTAAATTTATCATTTCAAGAAATCTATAACAATCCCCTCCTATCCGAATTAAAAAAGAGGTCATTCAATTTTAGATTTCTTGAATTTTTCAAATTCGAAACTATTTTTAGAAATATCAGCCCTGTTAGAAAAGCATCACCGGAAGCTGTATGGCGGTCATGCTTTTTAAGATTAAAGGTATCGCTTAACCGATCAAGGGAATAATGTTTTTCCTTACTTTCACAAAGATTGGTCTTCTTGAATAAGATACCGGTATCAAGCACTTTGTTTTTAAGTTTAGGTAGGCACATTCTAGATAGAACCCCATTGATCATACTTACATCAAAAGCTGCATGGTGAGCAACCAAAATAGCATCCCTTATGTAGTTTAAAAATGCAATTATCGCTTCTTCCTCAGTTGCCTTGAGAATTCCCCCTTCCTTTAATATACCATGAATCTCAACGGTCTCAGCTTTGAAAATATCTTGTTTAATATATAGTTCCAAACTATCACCAACATCCATTTTACCATTGTTAATGGCTATAGCACCTATTGATAGAATTCGATCATCAATGATATCAAGGCCAGTGGTTTCCGTATCGAAAACAACAAATCTTGCAGTGGAAATTTCATTTTGATGCTTTGTCGCGAAATGGCCAATATAACTATTCCAATAATCAGGGAAGTTTCTTTTGAATAACCTATTGAACATATTACAACATTTGAGAAAGTGTAAAGCGCACTTTTATGAGCTCCTGGATATCGCGAATTGGCCCAAAGCACCCTTTTAATTTTAATCGGTCAGATTTATTCAAGGATTTAAGATCAATGAATCGGCCTGAATCTTTATGTTTTAATCCTTGTACCGTTCGAAAACGGAGCAATATCTTAAACGCATCAATACAGGCTGTGTACAATTCCTTGTTTTGCGGCTCAACATCAATCAACTTTTCAAATCTCAGAATGGTATTATTGTATTCCTTGATATTGTAGGAAAGTACCAACAGACGTGCCGCGTCAACCAACGGCATTATTGCCTTGGATTTGATATCGAACAAATCTTTATGTTCACCATCATTTTCCACTAAAAACTGCCTGAAAAAACCCAATGGTGGCGGATTCTTAATGGCATTCAGCGCTAAAAAATTCAAGAAAATACCATAACTATCAATAGATTTAAAAATGCTATCAGACATATCATCAACCAATTGCTTATTCCCATAGCACCTTTCATAATCGAAAAAAATGGCAGACAACATAATCTTATCCTCATCGGGATGGGTAATCCAATCGTTAAACTGGTTCTTCCATTCACTTAAGGACAAGCACCAATTGGAATTGCTTGCCATCATATCAGCGGGACAATATTCAAAACCAACTGTATTGAGTTTTTTCGTTATCAATGATGCTAATTTCAAAAAATAAGCTTTAGTATCTTCATATTGAGAGTTGGGTACATCCTCAAAAACCAATGCGCTATCTTGATCTGTTAGTAACAATTGTTCTCCTCTGCCCTGACTACCCAATACCATCCATGCAAAAGTAGTTGGTAGTGGATTCTTTATTTCTTCTATGGAAAGATCAATGGCCCTCTTACAAATTGAATCATTAATAGCGGATATAATCTTGGATACAAAAAATACAGGAATATGCTGTTTTAAATAACGTTCCATTAGCCCCTGTGCCTGTAGTCTAATGTCAAATAATTTTTTCGCGGATTTCGCTCTTTTTACTTCTTTTATTAAAAAGGAGGGATTATTGGTGCTCGATACTACAATATCATGCTCAGACAGTACCCCAACAAGTTCAGTCTGCGGTGTCCCACCCTTTGTGATGCATAAATGTGTGATCCTATCCCGTAGCATTACAATTTGCGCTTCCGCGACTGATGTATTCTCAGGAATACAAATAACAGGGGAGCTCATTATTTGGTTAACCTTTACATCTATTTGGAAAACACCAGTGGCTATTTTGGTTCGTAAATCCTTATCAGTAATAATACCGACAGGCTTCTTATTACTGGTTATGACTATTGATCCTACTCTATTGGCAGTCATAATTTTAGCGGCGGCATCAACAGAAGTGTCCTCGGTACATATAATAGGCCGTTTTACTGCCTCGATGGATTGTAAGTGGATTAGGTCGCCATTACTGTCATGGAATTCGCCTTCTTGGGAATATAATCGTCCATTACTTGTATCAGAATAAGGACTAAGGGTATTCGTTGCAAAACTTGCCAATAAGAATTTATTCGCATCGGTATTTGAGGTGATTAATTCCTCCAATAAATTAGAGGATACTGAATAGACGATACTCTCCTCAATTGCCTTTGCGTTTAATTGATAGTTGCTTTTTCTTATCAATGCCCTTAACCCGAATATGTCACCTTCATCACATTTATCAACCAAAATTGCATCTCGAAAAATACCAACCGCGCCATCCTTCACCACGTAAAATGAATCATGTAATTCTTCATTCGCAGTAAAAACTGAACTACCTTTTTCGTAATACCCTACCTTAACCTGCTCACAAATAGTCATTAGTTGATTTCGTTCAAGTGAACCAAATGGAGGAAAATCCTTTAGGAAATCATAAATGCGTTCAGCAATGGTATTCTTCATACTGTAAAATTAAATATTGTAGGTAATCAAAACCTGAATACTGTTATTTAATTTATAAATATTTAGTCTTGAAGGCTATTAGATTCAAAGAACAACTTTCAATACCAATAATACATATAATATACCCCTAAATCTATTCAGAATTGATATTTAGTTGCTAATTTACTATATTTATGCTAATTTAATATATATGAAAATAAAGTCTTGCCCCAATTGTGGTTCGGAGTATTATATTAAAAGTGGTATTGTTGACCATAGACAACGCTATAAATGTAAGGATTGCAACTATTTTTTCTCAGTCAATAAGATTGGGAAGATGATCGACCGTTATTACGTCAATAAAGCTCTACAGCTATATTTGGAGGGATTGTCCTATCGTGAAATTGAACGGATCCTGGGCATATCCCATGTTAGTATCATGAACTGGGTAAAGAAATACAATATCAGAAGACCCTATAACCCGGATTATCATCCTACATACAAGATTTTCAATGCAAATGAACTCTCTTCTTACTTCCAGGATATCAAGAACCTCTCGGGTGCCGGCGTAATTGTAACTGAGCTTGGAGATAAATTTATGCTAATAAAATGGGAACGTTTTAGAGATTAACTATATTTAATTTACGAATATATATATTGTTCTTTCACCGACAGAATCTTTTAAAGATCTTTGTAAAGCACACAAAACCAAGTTTTTACAAACTTAAGTCCATAAATTCATGAAGAGACTATTAACGCTGCTGTTCGGTGTTTTTTGCTCCTTTCAGCTTATGTATTCACAAGGGTCACCAGATTATAACGGTGGTTTTAAAGCGAATTTCGATGAAAGTGGCGATAAGTACCTTCGAATAATTTCATGGGCCCAGGTTCAGGGTATATACAATGGTGAAGTACCTGATGATGTGAGCAATACCAGTTTTAATCTGCGCCGGGCAAGAATGCTAATGTTCTCACAAATCAATAAAAAATTCATGATTTTGACCCACTTTGGACTCAATAGTCTTAATAGTGCGACACTTTCACCAGTTGGTAAAGGAGAAGGATCACAATTATTCTTTCATGGAGTGTGGGCACAGTATAATGTTAGTAAAGACCATGTTGTTGGTGGTGGGCTGCATTATTATAATGGAATTTCAAGATTGAATAATCAAAGTACATTGAACTTCATGACTTTGGACAATAATAGACAATCATGGTCTACGCTTGGTCTGTCAGATCAGTTTGCCAGGCATCTGGGTATTTTCGCAAAAGGTAATTTTGGAAGACTTCAATACCGTATAGCGATCAATGACGCGATAACAAATAGTCTGGACACAAGAACACCGGAAAATGGTGGCCCTGCAGTCTATGCCGGTAAGCGTTTATTAGGTTCCAAAGAAGCTGGAAAAGCGTATGCGGGTTACTTTGACTTCAACTTTTTGAATCAAGAATCCAATTTCTTACCATACAAGAATGGCACTTGCTTAGGAGGTGAAAGGATATTCAATGTCGGGGCTGGTTTCTTTCTTCATCCAGCTGGATCTGTTATCGCAGATGCCACCGGGAACCTGGAGCAGCAAGATGTCAAAATTTTTGCGATCGACGTTTTTTACGATACTCCGCTTGGTTGGGATGGTAGCGCCTTAACGGCCTATGCCACATACCAGAGTAATGATTATGGCACCGATTATCTGTTCAGTGCATATGGAACAGGCAGTATGGTATATTCGCATATAGGATATGTATTCGCAGGTAATATAACGAAAACCAGGTTCCAACCGTACGTTTCATTTGCCTCAAATAGCTATGATGCTGTAAATGACAATAGAAATATACTAGGAATTGGTGCAAATGCATATCTTAGTGGGCATAACTCCAAATTGACCTTGGAGTATAAAAATCAAAAGTTTGGAGATTCTGAGGTTGGAACCCTTACCCTCCAAGCAATGATTTATCTGTAACAACCAAATTTATGAGTGAAAAACAAAAAAAAGCAACCGCTTACTGGAAAGAAAACCTGAAGTATTTGATTATACTACTTTCAATCTGGTTTTTAGTATCCTACGGAGCGGGAATACTCTTCAGGGAAGCCCTTAACGAGATTCGCTTAGGTGGATTTAAACTGGGATTCTGGTTTGCACAACAGGGATCAATTTATGTGTTCGTTATACTGATTTTCGTATACGTAAGATTGATGAACAAACTAGACAAAAAATACGGTTACGACGAGTAATCTAATAACTACCCAAAAGCGATAAGAATTATGAGTGTTCAATTATGGACTTGGATTTTAGTTGGGATTACTTTCAGCCTTTATTTTGGAATTGCAATTTGGGCAAGAGCAGGATCAACTAAGGAATTTTATGTTGCTGGCGGTGGTGTTTCCCCGTTGGCAAATGGAATGGCTACCGCAGCCGACTGGATGAGTGCTGCTTCATTTATTTCGATGGCGGGATTGATATCCTTTATGGGATATGATGGATCCGTTTTCTTAATGGGATGGACCGGTGGCTACGTACTACTGGCATTACTGCTAGCACCTTATTTAAGAAAATTTGGGAAGTTTACCGTACCGGATTTCATTGGTGACAGATACTATTCCAATACCGCAAGGACTGTAGCCGTAATATGCGCTTTAATCGTATCATTTACCTATGTCGCAGGTCAGATGCGAGGGGTTGGAATCGTTTTTTCACAATTCTTACAGGTTGATATAACCATTGGGGTTATCATAGGCATGAGCGTAGTCTTGGTTTTTGCCTTTTTAGGGGGAATGAAAGGAATTACATATACGCAAGTTGCGCAGTATTGTGTTTTGATCTTTGCTTTTATGGTACCGGCCTTCTTTATTTCAATGCAGATGACCGGAAATCCTATTCCACAAATTGGCATGGGCGGCAAACTTGAAGGCGGCACATTTCTTTTGGATAAGTTGGATACGCTCCACACCCAACTTGGTTTCAATGAATATACGAGTGGTACTAAGTCTACCTGGGATGTATTTGCAATTACACTTGCACTAATGGTGGGTACAGCTGGATTGCCACACGTTATTGTTAGGTTCTTTACCGTACCTAAAGTAAAAGATGCCCGTAAATCGGCAGGTTTGGCCTTATTGTTCATCGCTATTCTATATACCACTGCCCCTGCAATTGCTGTTTTCGCCAGAACCAACTTAATCGAAACTGTAGATAACCAGTCATATACTGAAATTCCACAATGGTTTAGAAACTGGGAAGATACAGGGTTGATTGCTTGGACAGATAAGAACAAAGATGGCAAGATTCAGTATGTGAATGGAGCTGCTTTGGACGGTAAACCTAAATATACTGAAGCTAGAGGTGCCAATGGTGAACGATTGGTTTCCAATGCGAATGCATCTTCCAATGAATTATATGTTGATAGGGACATCATGGTACTTGCAAATCCTGAAATTGCAAACCTACCCAATTGGGTAATCGCATTGGTAGCAGCAGGAGGTTTGGCAGCCGCTCTATCAACTGCGGCAGGATTACTATTGGTAATCTCAACTTCGATTTCACATGATTTGATCAAAAAACAAATCAAACCAAACATATCTGAAAAAGGTGAGTTATTGGCTGCTCGTATCTCAATCTTAATAGCCATAATCATTGCTGGTTTATTCGGTATTTATCCACCTGGATTTGTCGCCGCAGTAGTTGCATTGGCATTTGGTCTTGCCGCTGCCTCATTCTTCCCTGCCATTATTTTGGGCATTTTTGATAAAAGAATGAATAGCAAAGGTGCAATCGCCGGCATGATCGTCGGTATAACATTAATGTTGTTCTACATGATTCGTTATAAAACCGGATTAATTGGTGTTATGGACCCACGACCTGCCAGTGAATGGTGGTTTGGCACCTCACCGGAAGGATTTGGCACAGTAGCAATGATTATAAATGTGATAGTTTCTGTTGTGGTTTCAAGAATGACCGAAGCCCCTCCTGAAAATGTACAGGAAATGGTCGAGAATATTAGAATACCCAGCGGAGCTGGCGAAGCTAGCAATCATTAAGACAAGTTAGTTTTCATCATTGTTTACGGCAGTACTTCACTTTTGGGGTACTGCTTTTTTCTTATATTTATATTTCTAGCATTTTGAAATGAAAAAACGCCATGAGCAAAAATTGATAATCCTATCTATAGGCATGTTATTGATTTTGAATGTTCCTTTTTTGCTTGTCTTTAATACAGATGGTTCAATATTTGGTATTCCTTTCTTTTATTTTGCGGTCTTCTCTATATGGTTGTTATCGATCATAATTTCTTATATCATTTTAAAAAGATACTATGAGTAATTATGGTTTACTGATTATCATTATAGTTTACTTGGCAATATTATTCTATATCGCGTTTATTGCCGAGAAGAATTCAAAAAGCAAATGGGTCAATAATCCATATGTTTACACCCTATCACTTGCAGTATATTGTTCCGCTTGGACTTATTATGGTAGTGTGGGTATGGCCGCTAATTCGGGTGTTGGTTTTTTGCCTATATACTTGGGACCCGCGATTGCAATTCCTTTATGGATAGTACTTCTACGCAAGATTATTCGAATTTCAAAGCAACATAAAATATCATCGATTGCTGATTTCATATCGTTACGTTATGGCAACAGCCGGTTTTTAGGTGCCTTGATCACTATTTTATGCTTTACGGCCATGGTTCCATATATCTCCCTACAACTAAAAGCTGTAGCCGAGACTTTTGGAATCATGGCCAACGAACCAAATAAATTCGGTATAAGTATTTTTGATGATTCTACTTTTTATATCGCCTTGATTCTGGCGATTTTTGCAACGTTTTTTGGTACCCAAGCAACAGATGCTTCGGAAAAGCACAAAGGAATCGTTGCCACTGTAGCTTTTGAATCAATTTTAAAACTGACCTTTTTTCTTATTATCGGAGCCTATGTCACTTATTACCTCTTTGATGGTACCGAGGATATTTATGAACAAATTTCAAATACCGCAAATTTTGAAAACCTATCAAAACTACCTGATTTAGAAAGCGGTTTTAACTGGTTTTTCATAATGATGCTTTCATTTACAGCTATATTTTTATTGCCAAGGCAATTCCAGGTAGCAGTCATTGAAAATAGTAGGGAAAAACACCTGAAAAAAGCGATATGGCTTTTTCCCTTGTATTTATTTTTATTCAACATCTTCGTAATATTTATTGCTTGGGCAGGTAAGTTGACTTTTGATGAAACTGTTAATGCAGAATACTATACGTTGTTACTGCCATTGAATAGCGACAACACTTTTTTGGCGCTTCTTGTTTTCCTAGGAGGGTTTTCTGCTGTGATATCCATGGTGGTGGTCTCAACCTTGGCCCTTTCGAAAATGATCAGTAACAACCTTATTATTCCATATGGATTTTTAGATAAATTCGTTAAGGCAAAACCTGAGCAAAATGCCTCTTATATCAAGAATATAAGACGCATTTCCATTTTTACAATTATCATACTCGCATATGTCTTCTATATTAATTTTTCAATAGAATTGTCATTGTATTCCATTGGCCTAATATCATTTGTGATAATTGCACAATTGGCACCATCTTTCTTTATAGGTCTTTTTTGGAACCGTGGTTCATCACTGGCATCAATTACCGGAATTATAGTTGGATTAATACTTTCCACATATACACTAATACTACCATTTACAATCGAAGCCTTTACCGGATCAAGTGATTTTACCGATTTCGGCTTGTTTGGAATTGCTATATTAAAACCTTATGGGCTTTTCGGAATAGATTTTTTATCTCCTCCCGCACACGCTTTTTTCTGGAGTATCTTGGTGAACACCTTTTGCTATGTGGTCATTTCCTTGGCCTTTAGAGGTCATTATAGGGAGCGAAATTATGCTGAAATGTTCGTGGATAGTAAGAACTTTTCCTCTTTACAGGATAGTGCCCTTGTCTGGAAGGGGGAAGCCTATGTTGCCGATATTAAAAATGTATTGATCAAATTATTGGGCGAAGCGAGATCACAGCACGCGTTAAACCTATTCTTTAAAAAATATGACCTCCCGAGTGACACTCAAATGGCAGATGCCAGATTGATTAATTTCTCGGAAAAGCTGTTGACAGGAAGTATAGGTAGTGCCTCCGCAAAAATCTTGATTGCAGGCGTGGTCAAAGAGCAGGAAATTAGTTTGCCTGAAGTATTGAAGATATTAGAAGAATCAAAGGATGCTATAAGTAGTAATAAAGTGCTACGGGAAAAATCTGCAGAACTTACCGACCTAACGTCGCAATTGAAACATGCCAATGAAGAACTGATAACGAAGGACAAACAAAAAGATGAGTTTTTAGATACAATTGCCCATGAATTGAAAACACCAATAACTGGGATTAGGGCAGCATCTGAACTTCTGATAGACGAAGACGATGATATGTCTACTGATACTAGGCAAACTTTCCTGAAGAATATCATGGGCGACTCTGATCGGCTGTCCAGGTTAATCAATGATATACTTGATTTCGAAAAGCTTTCAACAGGTAGACAACAACTAAACCTTAAAAAAAGAAACATTCAAAGGACCTTTAAAAAAGCTATTGGGAATATTCAACATATAGCGGCCAGTAAAGAAATCAAGATCGTGAACAACAACAGCTTCAATTTTGAGCTCCCATATGACGAGGATAGAATACTACAAGTACTTACTAATTTACTATCAAATTCAATCAAGTTCTGCGAACAAAAAAAAGGAGTAATTATACTTGATTATAAACTGGGCAATAATTGTGTCGAAATCTATGTGAAAGATAACGGTAGGGGCATTCCTGACGAGGATATAAATTATATTTTTGATAAATTCTATCAATCAGAAAATCAAAATACCATAAAGCCCCAAGGTAGTGGACTAGGACTGGCAATAAGCAAACAAATCATTGAAAAACATAAGGGTAAAATTTGGGTGGAAAAAGGCACCAAAGTAGGTTCAACCTTTGGTTTTAAACTACCTTTTAGTTAAATTGTAAGTACTATTGACAATGAAGAAAATATTGATCGTCGATGACGAACCGAATATTGTAATGACGTTGGAATATGCGTTTAAAAAACAGGATTTTGAAGTATTTATTGCTAGGGATGGAAGCGAGGCACTACATATTTTACAAAATAATGTGCCTGATGTTGTTTTATTGGATATTATGATGCCCAATGTAGATGGTTACCAAACATTAGAACACATAAAGAAAAGTGAACTACTCAAGAACACCAAGGTGGTGTTCTTGACAGCTAAAAATAAAGTTTCAGATATTGAAAAAGGCTTAAAACTTGGAGCTGATAGGTATTTAACCAAGCCGTTTTCAGTAAAAAAGATAGTTTCAGAAATACTTGGACTACTTAGTTAATCATTGGTTTTGTGTAACAACAACACCTATGTCTATTAAAAGTTGGTTAAATGAAATTACGCCTAAAACCATTGGCATCGGATATCTTCATTTGTATATATGCCGTTGTTTCCCTTTATCTGCGTTTTAAATATGAGAGCGAAACTCCAATTAGTCCTTTGAACTCAATTGTCATGGGCATTTGTTTTGTAGTTATTCTTTGGGTACTTATTAAACTGAAGGTTCTTAATCCCAATTGGTTCGGGTTGTTCAATTCAAAAGAAAACAAGTCATGAGCTACCAAGAGTATTATAAAAAAAGCATAAATAACCATGAAAAAATCTGAATAAGACAAACGCAAATCCTCGATTGGCATTAACAACTAATGCACATCCTTTCAAAAGAAGAAAATAATTATGAAAAGTGGTTCGTAGTTGGTAGATCGAATCTTGATAACACATGACTAAATAAGCAAGTAAAAGATGGTTTCAAAAGACAGAATACGATCATTTATGATTAACTTTATAGTTGGTTTACTAAAGACAAGATCCGGATAAATTCTACGTAAATACTACGTGAAAATGTCGGTCAATATGAATGCAAAAAAGGTATATCATTGGTAATCTCAAAATAATCGATTAAAAATGGCAAACGTATATAAAATATATAAAGTAGGAACCAATTAAAAAACAATTAGAATGAGTAACTACCACATTAAGCATTTAGAAGAATACTTTCAGGTTTATAGAAAGGCAATACGAAATCCTGAGGGTTTTTGGGAAGAAATCGCAGAGGAACATTTTCTTTGGCGCAAAAAATGGGACAAGGTATTGGAATGGGATTTTACCAAACCCGAGGTAAAATGGTTTCAAGGTGCTAAATTGAACATTACCGAGAATTGTATTGACAGGCATTTGACAATCCGTAGAGATAAGACTGCAATTATTTTTGAACCAAATGACCCAAATGAAGAGGCCCAGCATATTTCTTATGGGCAATTGCATGAAAAGGTCTGCAAAATGTCTAATGTTCTTAAGGAAAGTGGCATCAAAAAAGGAGATAGGGTCTGCATTTATCTTCCTATGATTCCGGAATTAGCCATATCGGTACTGGCATGTGCCCGAATCGGTGCAATTCATTCGGTCGTTTTCGCCGGTTTTTCTTCAAGTGCCCTTGCGACAAGAATAAATGATTCCGATTGTAAATTGGTTCTTACCTCGGATGGTTCATATCGCGGTAATAAAACCATTGATTTAAAAGGTATTGTTGACACAGCTTTGGATTATTGTCCCGGTGTTGATACTGTACTGGTTGCTAAACGTATTAATAGCAGCATCAATATGAAAAAAGGTCGTGATAAGTGGTTGGCTCCACTTATGAAGGATGCCAGCCCTGACTGCCCCGCTGAAATCATGGATGCGGAAGATATGCTTTTCATTCTGTATACTTCGGGCTCAACGGGTAAACCAAAAGGCATGGTTCACACCTGTGGTGGGTATATGGTTTTTACCGCTTATACTTTTAAGAATATTTTCCAATATAAAAAGGATGATGTGTATTGGTGTACTGCTGATATCGGCTGGATAACCGGACACTCCTATATTGTTTATGGCCCACTGGCAAATGGTGCGACCACTGTGATGTTCGAAGGGGTTCCTTCCTATCCCGATTTTGGTCGATTCTGGGATATCGTCCAAAAACATAAGGTGAACCAATTCTATACTGCTCCTACCGCTATTAGAGCTTTGGCTAAAGAGAAGTTGGAATTCGTTGAAAAATACGATTTATCATCCTTAAAGGTCTTGGGTACCGTGGGTGAACCCATTAATGAAGATGCTTGGCATTGGTATAATTATAATGTGGGTAAAAATCGCAGTCCAGTTGTCGACACTTGGTGGCAAACAGAGACCGGTGGAATAATGATCTCGCCAATACCCTATGTTACACCTACAATACCGACGTTTGCGACCCTACCATTCATTGGAGTACAGCCAGCATTGATGGATGAAAATGGACAGGAATTAAAGGGTAATCAGGTAGAGGGGCGACTCTGTATTAAGTTCCCATGGCCAGCGGTTGCCAGAACCATTTGGGGCAACCATGAACGCTATAGAGACACTTATTTTTCAGCGTATAAGAACATGTACTTTACAGGCGATGGTGCCAGTAGGGACGCTGTTGGGTATTACAGAATTACCGGTAGGGTTGATGATGTGATCATTGTTTCAGGTCATAATTTAGGTACGGCACCAATCGAAGATTCGATTAACGAACACCCAGCTGTTGCCGAATCAGCGATAGTTGGTTTCCCGCATGATATAAAAGGAAATGCCCTGTATGGATATGTCATCCTTAAAGAAGCTGGAGAAGTGCGTGAAAAAGTCGATCTCCGTAAGGAAATCAATCAACAAATCACTGAACATATTGGGCCAATTGCCAAGTTGGATAAAATTCAATTCGTTCCTGGACTGCCTAAAACGAGAAGCGGAAAGATCATGCGACGAATTTTAAGGAAAATAGCAGGCAATGACGCTTCCGACCTTGGGGATATCAGTACCTTATTGAATCCTGAAGTTGTTGAGGAAATCAAGAAGAATGCCCTATAATTCAAATTAGTTCTAATAGTTTAAAACCTATGAAACCGTTTCTTAGTTAAATCTGAGAAACGGTTTTCGTTTATACCATTACTCTAGGCAATAAGTTTTGATTGTTTTGAATCCTGTCTGTGCATAATTATAAAAACTCCAAGCGAAAGCAGTCCGCAAATAGCCAAACCAATGAACATGGGTAGAACTGTATCCTGAACAAAACTTCCTACATATGCTGCAATAGGAATTGACAGTAATGTTGAAATAAAGCCGGTTATGGCTGCACCAATTCCCGCTATATGCCCAATAGGCTCCATGGCAATAGACCGAAGGTTACCCCAAACAAATCCCAAACAAAAGAATTGTACCGATAAAAACCCAATCAATACAATCAAACTTGGATTACTGGAATTCCAAAAAAGAACCAGATATAAAATTGCGAAACCGCTAAAAAAAGCAAGTGCCCTAAATGCCAGCTTTCGCATACCAAACTTTAATACCAATGTACCATTCAGGAAAGTGGCCAAACCAATTGATATAGCAAGACCTGCAAATATATACGGGAATTCATCAACCAATCCATATTGATCTTCAAAAACATGTTGCGAGGCACTTAGATATACCAAAAACGAACCAGTAATAAGTCCTGAAACAACCGTAAATGCCAAAGTTTCCTTATACTTAACAAGCTCTTTCAACCCATCGATGAATACATGGCTTGAAAACGGAATCTTATATTCAGGATGCAAAGTTTCGGGCTGTCTTAGCCAAAACCAAATTCCAATAACCAACGCGAATAACAATTGGAGGTAGAAAATCGCTTCCCAACCAAAAACATCCATAATGGCCTTGCCAATGGCAGGGGCCACAACCGGAATCAAAATAAAAAATGCTGTGACAAAAGACATCACTTTTGCCATATAATCACCTTTATAGGTGTCTCGAATTATAGAGATAGAAATAGTCCTAGGGGCAGATAATCCAATCCCTTGAAGAATTCTGCCTATTATCATCAATTCCAATGAAGGGGCCAGGACACAAATTATACTTGCCAATGTAAAAACGACAAAACCTGCATATACAACTGGTTTTCTGCCATAGCAATCAGACAAAGGGCCAAAAAATAATTGTCCGACACCCAACCCCAAGAATATCATTGTAATCAATAATTGATTGTCGGTAGCATCTAAACTATTAATAGAAATACCAATTTTTGCAATAGCTGGCAACAGAGCATCAATCGCTAGGGCCACAATTGACATCAATGCTGCCATAAGGGCTATAAATTCAAAATTGGGTTTTACGTTTTCTTTTTGCATTCGGCAAATGTAGCTATATCACTTTACTTCATTAGTACCAAAAAGTCTAAATTATTCAAAAAAAAGACCCCATGTTGCAAAGCATACATGAGGCCCTATCGAGTTAGCTATTTTTGGTTTACAGTGGAATATTACCATGTTTGCGATCCGGTCGATTTACTTCCTTTCCTTCAAGCATGCTGAATGTTTTGATCAATTTGCGCCTGGTGTTTTCAGGTCGTATTACCTCATCAATGAATCCCCGGCGCGCGGCTCTGTAAGGGTGGGCGAATTTCTCTGCATATTCGGCTTCTTTTTCAGCTAACTTTGCAGTAGGATCATCAGCCTCCATGATCTCCCTTCTAAAGATAATCTCACTTGCACCTTTGGCTCCCATTACAGCAATTTCAGCGGATGGCCATGCATAATTGAAATCTGCACCAATATGTTTGGAGTTCATTACATCATACGCACCGCCATAAGCCTTTCTTGTAATTAAGGTTACTCTGGGTACCGTTGCTTCACTTAACGCATACAACAATTTTGAGCCATGAACAATAATACCGTTCCATTCTTGATCCGTACCGGGTAAGAATCCCGGAACATCTACCAATACTAATAAAGGAATATTAAACGCATCACAGAAACGAGTGAAACGAGCAGCCTTTATTGAACTATTTACATCAAGTACACCAGCAAGGAACATAGGCTGGTTGGCGATTATACCAACACTTCTGCCGCCTAATCTTGAAAAGCCAACTATAATGTTCTCTGCATAATCCTTATGTATCTCAAAAAACGAATCCTCATCTATAATTCCCTTTATGACATCGTGCATATCATAAGGTTTATTAGAACTATCAGGGACAATATCCTTTAGAACATCCCTAATTTCATCCTTTAATTCAAAAGGCAGGGTTTTAGCAACTTCCTTATTGTTTTGAGGCAGGTAACTCAGCAATTTTTTCAGATCCTCCATACACTCAATATCATTTGCCGATGTGCAATGGGCTACCCCTGATTTAGTGGCATGCGTATTGGCCCCACCCAATTCTTCTGAAGTAACTTCTTCATTGGTTACGGTTTTCACAACATTAGGGCCTGTTACGAACATATAACTTGATTGTTCCACCATTAAGGTAAAATCGGTCATAGCGGGAGAATATACCGCACCCCCGGCACAAGGACCCATAATGGCCGACAATTGTGGAATTACACCTGAAGCCTGAACGTTTCTAAAGAAAATATCGGCATATCCCCCCAAAGAGCGTACACCTTCTTGAATACGAGCACCACCAGAATCATTTAATCCGATTATTGGGGCACCGACCTTAACAGCCAAATCCATTACTTTGCATATTTTTTCCGCATGGGTTTCTGATAAGGCACCTCCAAATACTGTGAAATCCTGGGCATATACATAAACCAATCGTCCATCAATGGTACCGTAACCAGTGACTACGCCATCTCCGAAGTATTGCTTCTTTTCCATTCCAAAATCAGTGGAACGGTGCGTAACCAATACCCCCATCTCTTCAAAGGAAGCCTCATCCAACAAATATTTGATCCGTTCCCTTGCTGTTAGTTTTTGTTTGGCATGCTGTTTATCTATTCGCCTTTTGCCCCCACCAATATGGGCCGAAGCTACTCTATCCTCTAACTTTTTCAATTTTGAATCCATAATCTATAAGGTTGGTATTCGTAAGACTTTTTGATCCTCTTTATATTTTTTCAATGCAATAATTGCGGCAATTTTGGCTTCTTCGTTTGTTTTAGCCTTTAATACTTCAGGCGAATAATAATTCTTTACGAAGTGAGTGTCAAAATTCCCTGTACGGAAAGCCTCATGCTCGAAAACAAATTTACCAAAAGGCAAAGTGGTCTGAACACCCTCAATATGGTAATCCCCAATGGCTTCTAGCATCATTTGGATCGCTTCATCCCTATTTTTGCCATACGTAATCAATTTCGAAAGCATTGGGTCATAGTAGATGGGAACATCCATACCCTCTTCAAAACCATTATCAACCCGAACTCCTTCACCTGTGGGCAGCTCATAAGTTTCCAATGTTCCTACACTGGGCAGGAAATCGTTCAATGGATCTTCGGCGTAAACCCGAAGTTCCAGGGCATGACCATTTATTTTCAAGTCTGCCTGCTTTATCTTCAATTTTTCGCCACGGGCCACACGAATCTGTAATTCCACCAAATCAACCCCAGAAATCAATTCACTCACTGGATGTTCTACTTGTAACCTTGTATTCATTTCCAAGAAATAGAATTTATGGTCAGCATCCATCAAGAACTCAACTGTTCCTGCACCCAAATAATCACATGCCTTTGCGACTTGTGTAGCTGCAATTCCCATTTCTTCGCGGAGTTCAGGAGTTAAAACAGATGATGGTGCTTCTTCAACCACTTTTTGGTGACGTCGTTGTACGCTGCATTCACGTTCAAAAAAGTGTAATATGTTTCCATGGCTATCTGCCATGACCTGAATCTCGATATGCCTTGGGGAAGTAACATATTTTTCTATAAAGACCGAACCATCGCCAAATGCGGACGTGGCCTCACTAATTGCACGGTTCATTTGTGATTCAAGGTCTTTCTCTTTCTCAACAATACGCATACCCTTACCTCCACCACCGGCAGATGCTTTAATTAGGATTGGAAAGCCAATTTCTTTCGCTATTACCTTTGCTTTCTTAACATCGGTAATGGCCTCATCAATACCTGGCACCATGGGAATATTGTAACTCTTGACTGCATCCTTTGCCGCCAATTTGCTCCCCATAACCCGTATCGCCTTAGATTTTGGACCAATGAATATAATCTTGTTTTTTTCGACCTCTTCAGCAAAATCAGCATTTTCACTTAAGAAACCATAACCAGGATGAATACCGTCAACATTTAACCTTTTTGCAACTTCAATTATTTTTGAGCCTAAAAGATAGGATTGGTTCGACGGAGCCTCACCAATACAAACCGCTTCATCTGCAAATTTTACATGGGGCGCATTTCTATCTACCTTGGAGTATACCGCAACAGTTTTTATTCCCATTTTCTGGGCAGTTTTCATAACACGTATCGCTATTTCTCCCCTATTGGCTATTAATATTTTCTTCATGGGTATATTATTCAAATTCTATCAATAATTGTTTTTTCTCAACAGCATCACCTTGATTAACCGATATTGATTTAATGATACCGTCTCTTGGTGAGAAGATTACATTTTCCATCTTCATGGCTTCCAATATCAATAATGGATCATCTTGATTGACCCCCTGGCCAACCCTAATATTAATTTCTAAAATAAGACCAGGCATAGGGGCGTGGATTGAACCAATATTTTTACTTGATCCCAAAGACAATCCCATTTCCTTAATCAACAGATCCAACCCATCTGATATATCAACATCATAGATACTGTTGTTTACCTTCACGGAATATTTCTTTTGATTAAAATTTGAACCGACGATCTCGGTCAAAAATGGCTTGTTGTCCTGTAGGATGTGATACGTTTTTTCTGAAGTTGGCAACGCATCTATATTCACAATGTCCTCATTGGTTATTTTAAACGATAAACTATCGTTAACGGTAACCTTAAACTGTTTGTCCATATATGGTGCAATTTTGAATTATTCACTTAGCTCTGCAATGCTGGAATTCACTTCACAATTATTAACTCCCACATTAGTTATAGGTAGGTTTCCATATACCCATAAACATTCTTTCTCCCATTATAAAACCTAACAAGGATAAAGATAAAAAATACCAATAAACATGAAATATATCATGTTTTGATCGACTTGGCAAATGTGAAATTAGCTAGAACTAAAATCGTTATTATTCGATTAAGGCAAGCATATAAAACTTGTCTTGATACCTACTAAAAACGAAACACTATTGTGGTGCTCCAAGCAATATGACTACCTTTGTCAGGACCATTTAATACCATTGGATTGTTTGGATTTATATCAATTTACTATAGATTAACAAGGAATGGTTTCAATAATTTAAGTGTATTTTGATACTAATTAATGAAAAACTACAAACCAAAAGACAGATTATCTGCAAAAGAATACATTGATGGTATCTTAAACGGGGACCGTGTTATTCTTTCAAGAGGGATTACCATTGTAGAAAGCAAACTGGAAAGTGATAAAATACTGGCCAAAGAGATCATCCAGGAGATATTACCTTTTTCCGGTAAATCTATAAGAATTGGAATAACAGGCGTTCCTGGAGTAGGTAAAAGCACCTTTATTGAGGCATTTGGAAAGCATTTGATAACCAAAGGACATAAGGTGGGTATTTTGTCAATTGACCCTAGTAGTCAACGCTCAAAAGGTAGCATTCTTGGTGATAAAACCCGAATGGAGGAATTGGCCAATTTGGAGGATGCCTACATACGCCCTTCGGCCACTGGTGACACTCTTGGTGGTGTGACCAATAAAACAGGTGAGACCATGTTGCTTTGTGAAGCAGCCGGTTACGATGTGATTTTGATAGAAACCGTTGGTGTTGGACAATCTGAAACTGCAGTTCACGGGATGACTGATTTCTTCTTACTGTTAATGCTGTCAGGAGCTGGTGACGAACTTCAGGGAATTAAAAAAGGAATTATGGAGATGGCTGATATGGTAGTAATAAACAAGGCAGATGGTGATAATATTAAAAAGAGTGAAATGGCCCGGCGGCAGTATCAAAATGCCTTGCATATTTTTCCCCAATCAGATTCGGGCTGGAGTCCTGTGGTAACCACGGCATCAGCAATAAAAAATATTGGTATAGATACGGTTTGGAATGAAATCGAAAAATATAAAACCTTGGTTGAAAAAAATGGTTATTTCAATAAAAACCGAAACAATCAACAAATAAAGTGGATGTATAATAATATTAATGAAGAATTAAAGCAGTTGTTCTACGGTTCAAAAAATATCGCCAAACACCTTTCAAATTTGGAACAAGAAATTGTTACCTCAAAAATATCACCGGTAAAAGCTGCCCAATTAATAATTGAAGAGTTTAAGCAATCATTTAAGAACCCTGCACCAAATTAACATGATACAGGGTTTAATTCTAGTGAAACAATGCAATTAAGGGTTATGCCTGCTCTAAATATTTTTCCATAATCGTTATGGCGGATTTAGAAATGACCGTTCCAGGGCCAAAAATAGCGGCAACCTTTCTTTCCAACAAATAGTCATAATCCTGTTCTGGAATTACGCCACCTGCAAACACCATAATATCAGGTCTACCAAGTTTTTCCAATTCCCCGATCAATTGAGGAATCAGTGTCTTGTGACCCGCAGCCAAACTTGATGCACCTACAAAGTGAACATCATTTTCAATAGCCTGTTTTGCCACTTCTTCCGGTGTTTGGAAAAGAGAGCCCATATCAACATCAAAACCTAGATCGGCAAAACTGGAAGCTACTACTTTTGCTCCCCTATCGTGGCCGTCTTGACCCATTTTAGCAATCATTACCCGTGGACGACGACCTTCTGTCTCCGCAAATTTATCGGCTAATTTTTGTGCCTTCACAAATGTGCTATCGTTATCTACTTCCTTACTGTACACGCCACTTATTAATTTGGTATCTGCTTTGTGACGTCCAAAATGAACTTCCAGAGCATCTGAAATTTCACCCAAAGTAGCAAAATTTTCGGCAGCTTCTACTGCTAATTCCAATAAATTGCCTTTACCGGTTTCGGCACATTTTGAAAGTGCTGAAATATTGGCGTCTACTACCACTTGATCTCTATTGGCTCTTAGTTTTTTCAAACGCTCAATTTGTGAATCGCGTACAACCGTATTGTCAACTTCAAGAATCTCGATATTTGATTTTTCGTCGGTCTTAAATTTATTTACACCAACCAAAATATCCTGGCCTGAATCCAATCGTGCCTGCTTACGGGCAGAGGCTTCTTCAATTCTCATTTTTGGAACTCCTGTTTCAATGGCTTTTGCCATTCCACCAAGCTCTTCAACTTCTTCAATCAGCGCCCATGCCTTTTTAGCAATTTCCTGTGTTAAATATTCCACATAATACGAACCGGCCCAAGGATCAACCGCTCTAGTAATCTGTGTTTCATCTTGAATATAAATCTGTGTATTACGGGCAATCCTAGCAGAGAAGTCCGTTGGTAAGGCAATCGCCTCATCCAGTGCATTGGTATGCAAGGATTGCGTTCCGCCCAAGCCGGCAGCCATAGCCTCGATGCAAGTACGTGCAACGTTGTTGAAAGGATCCTGCTCGCTTAGACTCCATCCTGAAGTTTGGCTGTGCGTACGTAAAGCCATTGACTTTGGATTCTTAGGATTGAACTTCTTAATGATCTTTGCCCAAAGCATACGTGCAGCACGCATTTTGGCAATTTCCATAAAGTGATTCATCCCCACAGCCCAGAAAAAAGACAATCTAGGTGCAAATTCATCAATCTTCAAACCAGACTTTAATCCTGTTCTAATATATTCCATACCATCGGCAAGGGTATAAGCCAACTCAATATCAGCTGTTGCACCTGCTTCTTGCATATGGTAGCCACTAATTGATATTGAATTGAATTTTGGCATGTTTTGGGTTGTATACTCAAAAATATCACCGATAATCTTCATTGATGGCAATGGTGGATAGATGTACGTATTACGCACCATAAATTCCTTTAAAATATCATTCTGGATTGTCCCACTCAAATGATCCAAAGAAACGCCTTGCTTTTTAGCTGCAGCAATATAAAATGCCATTATCGGAAGTACAGCACCGTTCATGGTCATGGAAACAGACATTTTATCTAACGGAATCTGGTCAAATAAGATTTCCATATCCAAGATAGAATCTATGGCAACACCAGCCTTACCAACATCACCTGTCACACGTGGATGATCGGAATCGTAACCACGGTGCGTTGCTAAATCAAAAGCAACTGAAAGTCCCTTTTGACCGGCTGCCAAATTTCTACGATAGAAGGCGTTTGACTCTTCGGCCGTTGAAAATCCTGCATATTGTCGAATTGTCCAAGGTCGTGTAACATACATTGTGCTGTACGGACCTCTTAAAAAAGGAGGTACCCCTGCCGCAAAATCCAAATGCTCTGCATCCTTTATATCCTCTTTCGAAAAATGTTTCTTTACTGGTATTCCTTCAGGCGTATTCCAAACATCTTTTTCTCCTGAAGCCGCAGCGTTTTTTGTTGCTGCTTTATTTAATGTTAAATCTGAAAAATCGGGTCTCATACTTCTAAGGATTTTAATGTTTTCTGAATTCTATTCTGAATGCTTGAAATCGTAGTAATAACATCTGATTTAATATTTACACAACCATCAAGACCAGCTTCTGTCAATTCATCAATTATGTTAGTTGGATTACCTGCCAACAGCAACACTTTTTCACTATTCAAAGCTCTAAACCATTTTACATAGGCTATCGCACTTTCTTCATAATCTTGATCAGAACTACAGATTACCACTACACTGGAGTCTGACTTAGCACTTTGCTCTGCAGCTTCCTGGGCAGATGAATAACTTTGTTCTTGTAGTACATTAAAACCACTAACACCAAGAAAATCATAGGCAAATGCCGCTCTGGCCTTTCTCATGGTCAAATTTCCAAAACTGGCCAATTCAACTACAGGTCGTTTGTTGGTTTTTTCCACAAATTCTTCAGTCGTTTTTCTAATGGCTTCTATTTCCAAGGAAGCTCTCCTTGGTCTTAAAACTTTGGTTTTACTTTTTTCACCTGCCGAAAGGATAGTTGAAGTGACGGTCTCCATTAAATTGGGATATTTATTTACACCAACCATCGGTAGCCTTCTTTGACTTATTAATTTAATTTTTTCCTGACGGATTTCAGCAATTTGTTGCTGGATCAATTCACTTTCAAATGATTTATAGAATCCCCCATTTTCTTCAACAGCCTTGAAAAGTTCTAATGCTTTTGTCACAATTTTAGCACTGACCTCCTCAATATAGTACGAACCATCTACAGGATTGGCAACCTTGCCAAGATAAGATTCTTCCTTTAGGATGGTTGAAATATTACCTGCAATTCTACTTGAAAAATCAGATGCATCATTGAATTCCCTATCATAAGCATCAATTAAAACACCATCAACATTACCCAAGATGGCTGACATGGCTTCAGTTGTCGCCCTTAATAGATTGGTATGCGGATCAGTGACCGATTTGCTCCAAATAGAAGTTTTAGCAATTATAGTATGTGAATGTTCAGTTATACCATACTTACTTGCTATTTCATTAAGTAAGCTATTAAAGGCTCTGAATTTACCTATTTCAACAAAATATTCTGAACCAACGGCCAATTTGAAATTGATCTTGTTAAAAATTACTTGCTCCGAAATACCCCTATCCTTTAATTTTTCGATTAAGAAAACCAATGAACTTAAAGTATAAGCAACTTCTTGAACTTGATTGGCACCCGAATCCAAATATTCACTTCCCGAAATCGTAAGTACCTTGTAATTTGGATAATCTTCGGCTAATTTTATCACTTCAGCCGTTTGGTCAAATTGTTGCTCACCTATGTTACCTTCTGTAAGATAATCGGAAATCAATTCCGAATCAAAGTATCCTTTCAGATTTGCAGCAGCAATATTGTTCTCCTTTGCATATTCAAAAAAGTCAGAAGCAAATTCAACCACATTGGTCTTTATACTGAAAGAAACCACTAACTCATTTAGATCGATACCTTTTAAAAGTTTAGCTGCAGAAATTTTCTTGTCAACTGTAAAAAGTAATCCGTTGATTCCTTCCCCGATAGCTTTTAAAGCTAATTGGTTAGCTTCCTCTTCAGAACCCACATCAATACTCCTATAGTTAATTAAGGAATGCGAGTTTTCACCTGTGTTCTTAATATAGTCCAGTTTGTCCTCAGCATTATAAAAAGGCAGAATTTTGATTTTGCTCAAGTTTTTCCAAACCAATTTTTTGTCAAAATCAGCACCTTTTAGATCAATGCCTACTTTTTCCATCCATTCCTGCTTAGTAACAGGTTTGAATTCAGAAAAAAGCGATTTGTTTGAATCGTTCATAATATGTACTGTTAATTGTAATATACCTATTTGCTCGTCATAAATTATGACAAAGTTAGTGAACCATTAAGCTACTACCGAACCTGTCAAAAATAGCTTTATCTAATTCCTCCCTATGATCCGGATGTGCTATATCCCTTAAAGATTGTGCCCTTTCTTTCAAGTTTCTACCAAACAACCTTGCGATACCATATTCAGTGGCCACATATCTGGCATGTGCTCGAGTAGTTACGACGCCCGCACCTTGCTTTAACATCGGTACGATTTTGGAAACTCCTTTAGCCGTAGTTGAGGTTATTGCAATAATCGGTTTTCCTCCCGGTGATAATGCTGCACCTCGCATAAAGTCCATTTGACCTCCAACTCCAGAGAACATTCTTGTTCCAATTGAATCGGCACAAACTTGGCCGGTAAAATCAATTTCAATGGCAGAATTAATGGCTGTAACTTTAGGATTCTGGCGAATTACCGCTGTATCGTTAACATAGGCGATATCCTTCATTTCGATTTCGGGATTGTCATCCATAAAATCATAAAGCCGTCTTGAACCCATGGCAAAACCGGATACAATTTTATAAGGATTCAATTTTTTCTGCGAACCTGTGACGATATCCTTTTCGACAAGGTCAACTATGCCTTCAGAGAACATTTCGGTATGAACTCCTAAATCCTTGTGGTTGTTCAAAAAGCTCAATACGGCATTTGGTATTCCACCAATACCCATTTGAAGCGTAGCGCCATCTTCGATGATCTCTGCAATATTTTTTCCTATTAGTTCTTCCTCCTCAGTAGGTGCCGCCAGTTTCATTTCGTGAATTTCCTCAACTACTTCTACACAAGCATCAAAGTTTCTTAAATTTACCAAAGCATCACCAAAGGTTCTTGGCATTCGTTGATTGATTTGTGCAATCACCTTTTTACCTTTCTCTATAGCAGCGATTACAATATCTACTGATACACCCAAGGAACAAAATCCATGCTTATCTGGTGGGGATACATTCACAAGAACTACATCAAGATTCATATATCCTTGACGGAATAGACTTGGGATATCACTCAAGAAAATAGGAATATAATCGGCCGTATTACCAACCATCCTTCTTATATTTCCTCCAATAAAGAAAGCATTTGTTTGAAAACTTTCCCTTACTTCAGGTGCGGTATATCCGCACTCCCCTTCTGTATGAAGATGCACAATTTCAACACCCCTTAATTCAGGGGCTCTATCTACCATAGCCCTTACCAAGGTTTGTGGGGTTGCCGATCCTCCTTGGATTAACACCCTGTTTCCTGATTCTATAAGTTTAACAGCTTCTTCGGCTGTCATTAAATTCGGAATTTTCATTTTTCTTAAACTTTATAATTCAACATATCCATTTACTGGACGATTATTTACCCTAAAAAACTCAATAAGATACCCGCAGCAATCGCAGACCCAATTACACCAGAAACGTTCGGTGCCATGGCATGCATTAATAAATAATTATTAGGATCGGACTTTAGAGCTTCTGCATGTACAACCCTTGCACTATCTGGAACCGCTGATACTCCGGATGCTCCAATCAATGGATTGATCTTATTATCCCCTTTAAGGAATAGGTTCATTAACTTGGCAAAAAGCAAACCGCCAATTGTAGCTATTACAAATGATATTGCTCCAAGACCAAATATCATCATAGAGTCTTTGGTAATAAAAATATCAGCCTGCGTTGATGCTCCCACTGTTACACCTAGTAGAATCGTTACTATATCAATAAGTTTTGTACGTGCTGTATCTGCAAGCCTTTCTGTTCTTCCGGATTCCTTCAATAAATTCCCAAAGAACAACATTCCCAATAACGGCAGGGCACTAGGCGATATGAATGTGGTTAATAACAATGCAACAATCGGAAAAATCATCTTTTCTTTTTGCGAAACGGCCCTTGGTGGTTTCATTCTGATTTTCCTGTCTTTCTTCGAAATCAATAATCGCATTATTGGAGGCTGAATAACAGGTACCAGCGCCATGTAGGAATATGCTGCAATTGCAATGGGACCAATAAGGTTTTTGACCGTTGTACCGTCGGGTAGTATATTAATACCATTTGCAAGTTTAGAAGATAAAAATATCGCAGTGGGGCCATCTGCCCCCCCTATTATACCAATAGCACCTGCTTCTGGTAAAGCGAATCCCAGATAAAGGGCTCCTAAAAATGTGGCAAAAACACCTATTTGAGCTGCGGCACCTAATAACATCAGTTTTGGATTGGCTATTAGCGATGAGAAATCGGTCATGGCTCCAATACCTAAAAATATCAACGGTGGATAAACACCTTTTACTACTCCAAAATAAAGGTAATTCAAAACGGAACCAGTTTCGTAAATACCGGTTTGATTTCCTGCAACGAACGGAATGTTCCCTATAATTACACCAGCACCAATGGGAATTAATAATAGCGGTTCATAATCATATTTAATACCTAGATATATAAATATGATTCCTATTAGAATCATTAGTATATGCCCCCAGGTAGCATTTGCAAAACCTGTATAATTGTAAAACTGCTGAATACCATGAAAAGCGTTATTATAAATCCCGTCTTCTTGATTATCAGCTTGTTCGGAAGATACTGAGGTAATGTTGTCCTTAGGATTGGTATCACTGTCAAAACCTAGAACAGGTCTAATAAAAATCAGCAGGGACAGAACACCGAATATTAATAGTATTTTCTTCATTTTGTTTTTTTTGCGAGTTTAGCGCCTTATCATTCGAGAAGAATCAACATCAAAACGCACAACCGTTAAATTTCTATTCTAGTTCTATCATTATTTCGTTCTGCAATACTTGTTGACCAACGCTGACGTTTACGGCAGTAATCGTACCCGCTTTTTCTGACACGATATTGTTTTCCATTTTCATCGCTTCGAGCACCAGCAACCTGTCTCCTATCTTGATTACGTCTCCGACTTTTGCATCAAGCGACAAAACCACCCCTGGTATGGGAGCTACAATTTTTGTTTTTGATGAGCTTGGGTTTACTTTAAGTGGTTCTGCAGGTCTTTTTGACGCCGCACGAACCAAAGTGGGAGTTTTTGTTTTCTTGATTTCCTCCTTCATTTTCACGGAATAAGAGGTTCCATTTACTTCCAACTCAATCTTATTTCCTTCATGCGAAAGAATTTTAACATTGTAATTGTTATCTCGTATTTTGAATTTAAAATTTTTCATTATTCTTTCTTATTGTTTCTATTGACCAAGTCTTTTCTACTTTCTGACAATCTGATACGGATTGGTCAAAGTCTACGATGATGTGTGGCATATATTTTAGAACTCCAAGGCGAATATAATTTTCTAGCCTGTTTTATGGTCAATATGGCATTTTCATCATCATGCTGTTCATTTAGATATAAATGAATGGCTGATGAAATTACCGCTGCAATTTCACCCGTGAAATTTTCATCTGCACCGATGGGGATATCCTTTATCTTTTTATCCTTGCCTTTGGTTATTATCCGGTATATATATAACAAAACCGGTAGCCCAAACTTAAAGAACAGTGAAAGGGTCAGCAATGCACAAAATACAATGATCAGACCGGTCAATAAAATAACTAATCCTTCATTAACCTGATCTATTTGTAAACTCATGTTCAATAGCATCATAATGGTAGGTTTGAGTGTTTCTTAGGAGGGTTCACTTCTTTTTTATTGGAAAGTAATTCAAGGGCCCTAATAATTCTGAAACGCGTATTTCGAGGCTCTATGACATCATCTATAAAACCATATTTGGCAGCAACATATGGGTTAGCAAATTTCGCTGTATACTCATCTTCTTTCTGCTCAATATATTTGGTTTTTTCCTCAGTATCCTCGATTTTTCTAATGTTACTCCCTTCGAGTACTTCAACGGCTCCCTTGGCACCCATCACTGCAATTTCTGCTGTTGGCCAGGCATAATTCAAATCACCTCTTAACTGTTTACAGCTCATTACATCATGTGCGCCACCATATGATTTACGTAGTGTTATGGTAACTTTTGGCACCGTAGCTTCCCCATATGCAAATAATAATTTAGCGCCGTGAAGTATAATTCCGCCATATTCCTGTCCAGTCCCTGGCAAGAAACCTGGAACATCAACCAAAGTAACTATCGGAATATTAAAGGCATCACAGAAGCGAACAAATCGAGCCGCTTTCCTTGAAGCCTCAATATCCAGAACCCCTGCATAATATTTAGGTTGATTGGCTACGATACCCACCGGACGACCATTAAATCTTGCGAAACCAACTGTGATGTTACGCGCATAATTCCTATGCACTTCAGTAAACTCCCCATTATCAACAATTATTGAAATAACATCAACTATGTCATAGGGTTGATTGGGATTTTCAGGAATAATATCATTTAAGGCATCTTCTAACCTTTCAATCGGATCATTACAAACAATAGCTGGCGGATCTTCCAAATTATTTGAAGGCAGGTAACTCATTAGCTTACGAATCAACAATATGTTTTCTTCATCGGTTTCCGCTAAGAAATGTGAAACTCCTGATTTTGTGGAATGAATCTTTGCACCACCTAATTCCTCGGCTGAAACAATTTCACCAGTTACCGTTTTCACCACTTTTGGTCCAGTTACGAACATATAACTGGTTTTATCTGTCATAATAGTAAAATCGGTTAAAGCGGGTGAATATACAGCCCCACCTGCACAAGGACCCAAAATGGATGAGATTTGGGGAATTACCCCAGAGGCCATAATATTTCTTTGGAAAATTTCGGCATATCCCGCCAAAGATCTTACCCCTTCTTGGATACGGGCCCCTCCACTATCATTAAGTCCAATTACAGGAACGCCAATTTTCATGGCCATGTCCATAATTTTACAAATCTTCAGGGCATAGGTTTCAGATAAGGATCCCCCAAATACCGTAAAATCCTGGGAGAACACATAAACAATTCTACCGTCAATAGTACCATGACCAGTAACCACACCATCGGAAAGAAACCTTTGTTTATCGAGTCCAAATGATTTTGATCTATGGATAACGAACATATCAAATTCCTCAAAACTGTCGTCGTCCAACAATAAATCTATTCGTTCACGAGCTGTTAATTTCCCCTTTGCATGTTGTGAATCTATACGTTTTTCACCACCACCCAATCTTGCTTTGGCCCTTTTCTCAATAAGCTCATTGATTTTTTCTTGATTTGCCATTATGATCTGTTAGGTTATCTTTTTTTAATTACCAATTCTATTTTTTCACTTTCTTTCTACACTACTCCTTTTTTGAACAAAGTTCTGTGAGAACACCATTGGTTGATTTAGGATGAAGGAAACCAATATTTAATCCTTCAGCACCTTTTCGAGAAACTTTATCAATGAGTCTTACCCCACGTTCTTCTGCTTTCTTCAAAGCTTCATCTGTGTCTTTAACAGCAAAAGCCATGTGATGCATTCCTGGGCCTTTTTTGGCGATGAACTTGCCAATGGGTCCGTCAGGGGAAGTACTTTCCAGTAATTCAATTTTTGTTGAACCCACCAAAAAAAAGGCTGTTTTCACTTTTTGATCAACAACCTCTTCAATAGCGTAGCATTTTAATCCTAGAACCCCTTCATAGTACTTGATTGATTCTTCCAAATTATCTACGGCTATACCAATATGTTCAATATGGGAAATGTTCATGATTATTAAGTTTATAAGTTATTTTAAAATATCCATATAGTATTCCAATTTCTCTAATCCAAGAAATAAAAATGCAAAATTAATGGGTAATAGACCACAAATTTATGACAGATGTCATATAATTTTATAAAATTGAATTAGGATAGTTGGGTTTAAGTTATCTATCCTTCAATCCATAAATGATTTTAAACAAATACCACCTTTAGTTATCTTGGAATTATCTAAATAATCCTTCTAAAACAATTAGATAAAAGAAGTCATATTTTATAACAATTTAGCTTTGGAATGTGGTATTTAAATATACTAAATACATATATAAAATCATATCATTGGAGGGCCAACTTTAAAATTCAAACAATCAACAAATAAAAAAATCAGCAGCTCCTTAAACATAATGAAAAGTCGAATTTCATCTGACACTATTAGAACCCAAGGTCTTGTCTAATGACTTTCAAGAACATTGAACAAAAAAGTTAGGTTTCATACCAAATCATTATTTTTGAATCAAATTAAAAAGTATGCTAATAATAGGGATTGCTGGCGGAACAGGTTGCGGCAAAACAACGGTTGTCAATCAAATAATCAATGAGTTACCTGCTGAGGAAGTCGGTGTTATTTCACAGGACTCGTATTATAACGACTTATCCCACTTAACACTTGTTGAAAGGAAAGAAACCAATTTTGATCATCCAAAATCCATTGATTTCAATTTATTGGAGAATCATTTGATAGAATTAAGATCAGGAAGATCAATTCAACAACCAGTCTACTCCTTTATTGAGTGTAACAGAACCAAAGACACGATAGAAACCCATGCAAGAAAGGTGATGATCGTTGAAGGAATTTTAATTATGACCAACCCAGTAATCCGTGATATGTTCGATATCAAAATTTACGTTCATGCCGATTCAGATGAACGGTTGATCCGGCGACTAAAAAGAGATGTAAATGAACGTGGATGGGACCTTGATGAAACCCTCATTAAATACCAAACAGTCCTAAAACCTATGCATGACCAGTTTATTGAACCTACTAAAGAATATGCCGATATTATTATTCCAAACAACAAATACAACACGGTAGCTGTTGATATTGTACGCACTATCATCAATGAAAATTTGACCTAAATGACTATGGGATTAAAAGATTTAAAAAAGAAAAAGTGGTTTGGGGTTTTGACGAATATCTATGTTTTGGTATTGACAGTTTTTGTGGTGTGGATGCTTTTTTTTGATACTAATTCACTTCTTATCCATAAAGAGCTTAAAAAGGAGATAAAAAACCTTGAAAAAACCCAGGATTTTTTGCGCAATGAAATCGAAAAGGATAAAAAGATAATTGAGAAATTATCTGATACCAATGAACTGGAAAAATTCGCTCGTGAGCAATACTATCTTAAAAAGAAAAATGAAGAGATTTATTTGATAGAGTACGAGGACAGCTTAAAGAATGTAGTAGATGAGTAAAGGTGGCTTATTCGAAGAATTTGATGCTTTTTCCGCGAAGGCTTGGAAACAGCAAATTCAGTTTGACTTAAAAGGTGCCGATTACAATAAAACTCTAGTTTGGGAATCCCCTGAAAGTATCCCTGTAAAACCCTTTTATCATGCTGATGATTTAAATGGAAAGCACATTGCGGAAATAGCTCCAATTACAAAATGGTCCATTGGTCAAAATATCTATGCTGGTGATGCCAAAAAAGCGAATGCTAAAGCCCTCGATATATTGGCTCGAGGAGCCGATAGTCTTAGTTTTATTATTCCCACAAGAGAAATTCAAATTGATGCTTTATTACAAAATATTGATTTAGGTAATACCCCCATTTATTTCGAAATGCAATTTTTGTCTTTTGAATACATCAAACAAATTAGGGATTACATTGGTAGTAAAAAGGCCTGCCTTTATTTGAACATAGATATCATTGGTAATTTAGCCAGTACAGGAAATTGGTTTCAGAATATTGATAAAGACCATGAAACCCTTTCCACATTGTTGAATGAAGATTTAAATTCAAGTGCAATCAAAATTCTGGGTATTGATGTTTCTTTGTACCAAAATGCTGGAGCAAACCGGGTACAGCAACTGGCCTATGCCATGGCACATGTGAATGAATATTTGAATTTCATTAAAAACAATGCATCAAAACCACCTAAAGAAATCGTTTTCAAAGTTGCAGTTGACACCAATTATTTCTTTGAAATCGCAAAACTAAGGGCCTTACGATTACTTTGGAATACCCTTACCATAAAATATGGCTTTGATACTAATTGCCATATCGTTGCGACTCCAACACATCGTAATAAAACTGTTTATGATCATAACATAAACCTGTTACGTACTACTACGGAATGTATGTCTGCTATTTTAGGAGGTGCCAATACGATTTATAATTTAGCTTACGATGGGATTTTTCATAAAGACAATGAATTTGCAGCACGCATTGCCCGCAACCAATTATTGATAATAAGGGAGGAAAGTTATTTTAAGCAAGTATATAATCCGTCTGATGGCTCTTATTATATCGAAAGATTAACGGAGCAAATGGCAGAAAAGGCTTTAGCCTTATTCAAGAATATCGAAACAGGTGGTGGATTTCTAAGGCAATTGAAGACACATAATATCCAGAAGAAAATCAAGGAAAGTGCCCAAAAAGAACAAAACCAATTCAACAAAAACGAAAAAATATTAGTTGGTAGCAATGACTATATCAATGATTTGGAAAGAATAAAAGATGATTTGGAACTGTACCCATTTGTAAAAACCAAGGCACGAAAAACGCTGCTGGAACCGATAATTCCAAAACGCTTGGCTGAAGAATTGGAGAAAAAACGACTGCTATTAGAACATTAATCAGGAAACGACTATGCCACAAAGTCTATAACAAATACCAATTTCAAATTGTATTTTGAAAAATCCATACAACAAAACCCTACCTTACAATTACCAGGGGTTTAGCTTGATTGATTCGTTCAGAAAATAGACTCTAATTAGTTAAGCATTAAAACTTTAACTCAATTTAACGTCTAAGGCATTAGTTATTCACTTTGTGTTAACAAAATACATTTTTTAGCGCGATAAATAATCGTATTTTTAACCCCTAACTTACTTCGATTATGGGCAAGATAATTGCTATTGCAAATCAGAAAGGCGGTGTGGGTAAAACTACCACAACCGTGAACCTAGCTGCCTCGCTGGGTGTTCTTGAAAAAAAAATCCTTCTTATTGATGCCGATCCCCAGGCAAATGCGACTTCTGGATTGGGTATTGATGTTGAGCGTGTAGAAAAGGGAACGTACCAATTATTGGAGCATACCAAAAGTGCCAAGGAAACAATAATACCAACAGATTCCCCGAATCTGGATTTAATTCCCTCACACATTGATCTAGTCGCTATTGAAATTGAATTAGTCGATAAGGATGAGCGAGAATATATGTTGAAAAAGGCGATTACAGCGCTTAAAAACGACTACGACTATATTCTGATAGATTGTGCCCCTTCATTAGGACTGTTGACATTAAATGCGTTAACTGCGGCAGATTCGGTAATTATTCCGATTCAATGTGAGTATTTCGCTTTAGAGGGACTAGGTAAGCTTTTGAATACCATAAAGAGTGTACAAAAAATCCATAATCCGGATTTGGATATTGAAGGGCTTTTATTGACTATGTTCGATTCAAGATTACGCCTTTCAAACCAAGTAGTGGAAGAAGTACGCAAACATTTCTCCGATATGGTATTCGACACTATAATTCAACGAAATGTGCGACTGAGCGAGGCCCCAAGTTATGGAGAAAGTATAATTAAATATGACGCAAGTAGTAAGGGAGCGGCCAATTACCTGAATATGGCGAACGAATTATTGAAAAAAAACAAGGAAACTGTATAGATGGCTAAAGCAACTAAAAAACAGGCGTTGGGCCGGGGTCTTTCTGCCTTATTGAAAGATCCAGAAAATGATATCAAATCGGTATCGGATAAAAATGCCGATAAGGTTGTGGGTAATATAGTGGAGTTGGATGTTGATGCCATTGTAGTTAATCCATTTCAACCACGTTCCAATTTCAATGATGAAGCTTTACAGGAACTTGCCTCTTCAATTCGCGAACTTGGTGTTATTCAACCTATTACGGTTCGTAAATTAGACTTCAATAAATACCAACTCGTTTCAGGTGAAAGACGTTATAGGGCTTCCAAACTAATTGGGCTTGATACAATACCCGCATACATACGTATAGCCAATGACCAAGAATCTTTGGAAATGGCATTGGTAGAAAATATTCAGCGCCAAGACCTTGACCCTATTGAGATTGCACTTTCCTATCAAAGATTGATAGATGAGATTAAACTAACTCAAGAAAAACTGAGTGAACGTGTTGGTAAAAAAAGGTCGACCATAACCAATTATATGCGGTTGTTGCGATTAGACCCCATAATCCAAACAGGCATTCGCGATGGATTCATTAGTATGGGACATGGCAGAACCTTGGTGAATATTGAAAAGAAAGAAGATCAGATTTCGCTTTATGAAAGAATAATTGGTGAAAATCTTTCTGTTCGGGAAACTGAACGAGCTGTGAAGGCTTACCATGAAGGTACAATAAGTTCCAAGAGTGTAAAAAAGAATCGCACTTCTCCCTCTTTTATCAAAAATGCTTCTGGTGAACTAACAAATCACCTTTCTGTCAAAGTCGCTGTCAATGCCTCAGCAAATGGTAAAGGCAAGATTACGATCCCATTCTATTCTGAGGAAGAATTCCAGCGTATAAAAAAATTAATCGTAGGTGAATAAATCCCTCACAACATTCGTTTTTTCATTTCTTTTTATTTGGGCCTGTTCGGCTCAGAACAAAGAGGTGCCGGAAAATGCAAAAGATTCCCTAAAAACAAACTTGAGACAAGAAGGGATTGTTGTCCAGGATACCATTTTCGAAAAAAGAAAGAAGATCAATCCATTGGCACCCAGCAAAGCAGCATTTTATTCTGCTGTTTTACCTGGCCTTGGGCAGATCTACAATAAACGGTATTGGAAGGTCCCCATTGTCTATGCCGTTATCGGTACTGGAGTTTACGCCTACACCTATAATGATGATCTTTACGACCGTTTCAGGACTGCTTTTAAAAGAAGGCAGGCAGGGTTTACAGATGATGAGTTTTACGATATTAATGGGGATAATCCCATTGGCGCCGATCCAGATTTAGACACAGATGATTTAGAGCGACAGCAGGAGAATTATCAACGGGATCGCGATCTTGCCTTGGTTATTACCATAGCCATGTATGCCCTTAATATTATAGATGCCAATGTGGATGCACATCTTAAGCAATTCAATATAGATGAGGATTTAAGTATGGATTTTAAGCCATATTTAGATCTGAATCCGATAACCAATGATCCTAATTATGGGATTGCCTTTACTATTAAATTTTAACAGCATGAATATAGGCTTGTTCGGATACGGAAAAATGGGTAGGATGATTGAGCAAGTTGCGTTGGAAAGAGGTCATGATATTGTGGCCAAAATAGATATTGACTCCATCGAAATTGATTTTTCAGAAATGGATGTTGCCATTGATTTCAGTATGCCAACTGCTGCCTATGAAAATATTAAACAGTGTATTAAAAATAACGTCCCGATAATCTCAGGAACAACCGGTTGGCTTGATGATTATGACAACGCTGTAACATATTGCAAAGAACAAAATGGTGCCTTTATTTATGCATCAAATTATAGTTTGGGAGTGAATATTTTTTTTGAATTGAATGAATATCTAGCCAAGATGATGAAAAATATGGAGCAATATAAAGTGACCATGGAAGAAATACACCATACCCAAAAATTGGATGCCCCAAGCGGAACGGCCATTACCTTGGCAGAAGGTGTTATTGGAAATTCCAGATATAAGAATTGGAGCCTTGATCAATGTGGTGAAGATGATATTAGCATTACATCGAAAAGATTGGATGCGGTTGCAGGAACCCATATTGTTGATTACGAAAGTAATGTGGACAGCATTGAAATAAAGCATACAGCCCATAATCGTGAAGGATTTGCCTTGGGAGCGGTTATCGCAGCAGAGTGGATTCGAGGAAAATCTGGGATTTTCTCAATGCGCGATGTGTTAAACCTTGGTTAACGAATACAATAAATGAACTGTAAAAGCACTTAATTGCATAGTAATTGAACTTAAATTTAAAACGGTTCAACCATACTTTAATTAAATTATAAGATTACATGAACGGTACCCAGTGGATTATATTTATTTTGATTGTTCAGGTCATTCATTTTCTAGGGACTTGGAAATTATATGTAAAGGCGGGAAGAAAAGCATGGGAAGCGGCTGTACCCATTTATAATGCGATTGTCCTAATGCAAATAATAAATCGGCCAAAATGGTGGGTGATATTACTTTTCATCCCGATAATAAACTTGTTAATGTTCCCGGTCATATGGGTTGAGACTATTCGAAGTTTTGGTAGAAATAGTCAAATGGAATCCTGGATCGTTGTGCTCACCTTAGGTTTTTACATTTTTTATGTGAATTATGCCTTGGATGTAAAATATGTTGAAGGCCGTAGTTTACATCCCAAAACCGCATTGGGAGAATGGGTAAGCTCTATAGTGTTTGCCGTAGTGGCTGCCACATTGGTACATACCTATTTTATTCAGCCCTATGTAATCCCTACCGGTTCTTTGGAAAAAACATTGCGTATTGGAGATTTTCTATTTGTGAGCAAATTTCATTATGGAGCGCGGACACCAATGACAACAGTAGCTGCTCCTATGGTACATGATACTCTTCCATTAGTGGGAATACGATCATATTTGAATAATCCACAATTGCCGTATTTTAGGCTCCCAGGCTTTAAAAAAATAAAAAGAAATGAGATAGTCGTCTTTAGTTGGCCAGCTGACACTGTTCGTATTTTCTTTAAAAAAGAAAAAGGTGTCAAAAAACCCATTGACAAAAAATCGAATTATGTAAAACGCTGTGTGGGCGTTCCCGGTGATTCCTTAGCTGTGCTTGACGGTTATGTTCAAATAAATGGGCAACAAACAGTACTACCTGATAGGGCCTTACCGCAATATGATTTTGTGGCCTATGCCCAAAAAGGCGTCTCCTCAAGATTGTTGAAAGAACTGGGGGTTACTGATTTTAATAGAATCTATATTACATCCCAATTGAATCAAAATCAATTTGATCAAATCAGCAAGTACCTTCTGGGTAGCCGAAGAGGTGAATCTGGAAATATTGAACTGATTACCAATCATTTGGGAATACCAACAAAAGTCATCAGAAGTGCTGGTTTATCTTTAAAGGAACAAACTGATAGGCAACGAATGTTAACAATAACTGATGACTTAGCCGATAAATTGAGAAGTAATGCAGCTATTGATTCGGTAATTAAAACTATCGAATCAAAAGGTGAAAAAGGATATAATATTTTTCCACAGGATAACTCATACGCATGGAACAATGACAACTTTGGACCAATTTACATTCCCGAAAAGGGTAAGACTGTTCCTTTGAACCTGGAAGTATTGCCAGTTTATAAAAAAATAATCAAGGATTATGAAGGAAACACGATTTCTGTCAATGGCAATCAGATAAGTGTAAATGGTGACATTACTGACGCCTACACTTTTAAACAAGATTACTATTGGATGATGGGCGACAATCGTGACCATTCTGAAGACAGCAGAACATGGGGGTTTGTACCTGAAAACCATATTGTTGGAACTCCTATTTTTATTTGGATGAGTATAGACAATTTTAAGGATGGATGGCGCAATTGGAAAATACGATGGGATCGTGTATTCACAACAGTTCATGGTAATGGAGAACCTATTTCATATTTCAAATACTTCCTTATTGTTTTAGGTGGTTGGTTTGTTTTTGACTTTTTTAGAAAAAGAAGGAAAAAGACGGGAAGTTCAAAGTAGTTGTTAGTACAAATAAAAATCAAATGTTTTAAAGTGAAACTACTGCTTCACCCAACATATTTTCCTAGTGTAATGACCTTTGCAAGCTTGGTTCAAAATGAAGTTATTTGGGAAATAGAGGATAACTACCAGAAACAAACCTATAGAAATCGTTGTTATATAAGCACTGACCAGGGGAAACATATCCTTAGTCTCCCGATTAAACATGTGGGTGGTGATCAGGGAAGGCAAAAATACAAGTTTGTTCAACTTGAGAACGAATATCAATGGCAACGACAACATTGGCGTACCTTACAGACTGCTTATAGAACATCTCCCTTCTTCGAGTATTATGAGGATGAAATTGCTCCGCTATTTGAATTGAAATATAAGTATCTAATGGATTTTAATTTCAAAACCATTGAAGTTATCTGCGATTGTCTTCAAATTGAAATGCCCACATTACGAACACAGAATTATGAGATCGATGTACCTCGAAATATTTTGGACACCCGATTTTTGGTAAGATGCAAGAAGGAACAGGAATTTGAACAGCAAGAGTATGTTCAAGTGTTTGGGGATAGACATGGGTTTATAAAAAACACCAGCGTTTTGGATCTTTTGTTCAACGAAGGCACCAATACTTTGTCTTATTTGAAAAATATTAATCCAAGTTTTACCAATGCTTAGGATCTTCCTACATTATGGCATTCATTTCATTGTTCCCATATTCGTTGCATTTTACTTTTTCAAAGAGCACAGCATTAAAATAGCCATCATCTTACTTCTTGGGATACTTATCGATATCGACCATCTTTTGACTATACCCATTTTCGATTCCAACCGTTGCAGTATTAATTTTCACCCATTACATAGCATTTGGGCGATTATTTGCTACACAATATTTTTGCTTTTCAAGAAAACCCGAATCCTCGGACTTGCCCTTTTAATACATATTCTGGCAGATACTATGGATTGCCTATTGCTATTCCTTCAATCGGAATGAGGCCATTACAGGTTCATGGTCGGATAATCTTACATCAAAATTTTTATGGGATTTTATTTCCATCTCTGGATCTGTTAGGATAAAATCAATTCGAAACGGCAAGAATTTAAGATTATACGTGCTACCAAGTCCAAAGCC
>JAAETN010000381.1 GCA_024228355.1 Maribacter sp.
AAGTCCATCGTCCCAGGCGTACGTTCCCCATTCATTAAAACTAGTTCCTATAGACAATAAGACATCAATTTTCGAGCTTTGGTCTGCTGGATTTGAGTCATTAGGTTTCACATTATTATCAGTTTCCATATTCCAGTTTTTTACCATAGGCTCTTTATTTTCATTATTTCCTTTCAATCCCGTATCCACTAAATAAGCAAAAGATGTCGGTGGGCCCGCAAATCCAAAGACGCCTAAAGACAAATGGTGGTCTTCCGGGAATACGCCTTTGGCCTTTGGTGTTGTCATCACAGGAATTGAAAGCTCCTTTGCTAATTCGTAGACTTCTTTCGTGGCATCATCGGCGAGGAAAGTTCCGCTGCCAAGAAACATAGCCGGTTTTTTCGCATTTAATAGTAATTTGGCGGCTTTCGTAATATTTTTTCTGTTAGAATACTTTGTTTTAGCAATAAATTTGTCATGAGGAATAATAGCTTCCTCGGTTTCTCCCATCAAAACATCCCTGGGAATATTAATATGGACAGGCCCCCTTCTGCCGCTTAGGGCGAACCTCAACGACTCACGGGCCATATCACCCATTTTGTTGGGAGCCATCACCATTGCGCTGTATTTTGTAAAATACTTGAAAATATTGACAA
>JAAETN010000382.1 GCA_024228355.1 Maribacter sp.
CGTATTGGCAATTTCGGCCGCTTTATAGTATCCTATTTTTGTATTCAATGCGGTAACCAACATCAATGAGTTGTTTAATAACTCTTTGATTACTTCATGATTAGGCTCAATACCTGCAGCACAGTTTATATCAAAGCTCACGCATGCGTCGCCAAGTAATTGGGCAGATTGTAAAATGTTCGCTGCCATTACCGGTTTGAACACATTAAGTTCATAATGTCCTTGTGTTCCTCCTATGGTAACCGCGACATCATTACCCATTACCTGTGCACAGACCATGGTGAGCGCTTCGCACTGGGTTGGATTCACTTTCCCTGGCATTATTGAACTTCCCGGCTCGTTTGCAGGAATGATTATTTCACCAATACCGGAACGTGGCCCTGAAGCCATCATACGAACATCGTTGGCGATTTTATTCAAGGAAACAGCCAATTGTTTCAATGCTCCATGACATTCAACTATTGCATCATGGGCAGCAAGGGCCTCGAACTTATTAGGGGCTGTTTTAAAAGGTAGGCCAGTGAACTCAGCAATATATTTGGCAACAAGAACGTCATATCCCTTTGGAGTATTAAGTCCGGTACCAACAGCAGTTCCTCCCAAGGCTAGTTCACTGAGGTGGTCCAAAGTATGTTGTAAGGCTTTAAGACCATGCTCCAACTGTGAGGCATAACCAGAGAACTCTTGTCCCAAGGTTAGGGGAGTGGCATCCATTAAATGCGTACGTCCAATCTTGACCACATCTTTAAAGTCCTCTGCTTTTTTAGTCAATGTGTCTTTTAGTTGGGTAACACCAGGAATGGTAACCTCGACTATTTTTTTATAGGCAGCAATGTGCATTCCTGTAGGGAATGTATCATTTGAAGATTGTGATTTGTTTACATCATCATTGGGTTGTATGGTTTTTTCGCCTTCGCCAATAACCTTTCCTGCAATTTCATGTGCACGATTGGCAATCACTTCATTCACGTTCATATTGCTTTGCGTGCCGGAACCTGTTTGCCAGATTACCAGCGGAAACTGGTCATTATGTTTCCCATCTAATACTTCATCACAAACAGTTGCAATCAAATCTCTTTTTTCCGCGGGTAGAACACCAAGTTCGTGGTTTGCATAGGCTGCGGCTTTTTTCAAATAGGCAAATCCGAAAACAATATCCAACGGCATAGAGGCCGATGGACCAATTTTAAAATTATTTCGGGAACGTTCGGTCTGTGCACCCCAATATTTATCGGATGGTACCTCAACTTTTCCCATTGTGTCTTTTTCAATTCTGAAACTCATAATAGGGTATTTAGGTTTATAATACCATTGCAACAAAAAAATGCATCATATAATCCGCTTCTTTTTTGCTCATACTTCTTCAAAATTCAACCGAAAGTATTGTTATGCTTAAATCTTATTCTTTGTATAAACAACAAATAGTTTGAATTAGTTATGAATCATTTTTTCATCCCAAGGGTATAACAAAGGTACTTCATTAGTGGATTTTAAATCTCCTTGTCAGACTTAAATTTTAAGAAATTGAAGATTTTTTTCGCATTTGATTTGCTCTTTTAACTGTTTTCAAAGTATCTTAGCACCATAAAATAAATACAGATGTTCGAATTCGACCAATATTTAGGATTTTTAGCGTTTTTAACCATATTGACCATAGGATTCTGGTTAATGTTTTTTTTGTTGATGTTCGTAGTGCCTTATTGGTTGGGTGGCAACATTATGGAATTCTGGAGAGAACGGCGTAAAGCCAAAAGAGCCGCTCGTTTAGAGGAATAGAAAAAGAGGCCTAACGGCTTCTTTCTTTTTTTATAGCATTTTGGGTTGTTATTGGTTCACCCTTCAAAATCGTCATCATCTCCATCGTTATTTCTTTCTCCATTTCTATTTCTTTGGCTTTGAGGGTCATTAAACCTATAAAGAAAAGATAATCTTATAGAACGTTGTCTCCATTGAAATTCGCTATAGGTATACACATTGTCCGTTCTTGTTTCACTTCTACGTTTCCGAGTATTGAACAAATCGCTAATATTCAAGGATAAAGTGGCTTTATCTTTCACGATGTCCTTGCTAAAAGCCATATTTGTGCTTAACATACTCTTTCTCTTGGATTGGGCGTCTTCTGATGGCCCCATATAAAATAGATTGGTTTGAAAATCAATTTTTCCAGGCAATGGCAGTTTAGCACTGAACCGTGTGAACCATGTAAAATTATCGGCATCAAAATTTTGGACGATTTCTTGGTCCTGAAAATTTACATAGCTGTAATCTCCCCTTAATTGTCTTTGGAATAAATTAAGGTTCCAACTCAACCTCCAATTTCTTTTTGGGGTATAAGACGTTGTGAATTCCATTCCGGTCCTGCTTTCAGTGGCAAGATTAATCGGGGTACGAACCTGCACAGGAACTAATACAGGGTTAGCTGGGTCATCGGGATTTTCTATCTCCACAAAGTCCCCTCTTTCTTGGGTAATAAATTGAAAGACTCCAGTTGATTTATTAGAATATACTGATGTATTGAAAGTAAATTTATCCCATCTTCTCAAATATCCCAAATCAAAGGCATTCGTGTATGTGGGATCAAGATTGGGGTTTCCTTGAAATAAATTGGTGTTACTGGACCTTGAGGGGAACGGATTTATAAATCTTGAACGAGGTCGTCGTAATCTTCTGCTATAACTAATAGTTAGTTGTTCTTTCTCGGAAAACTCATATCCCAAAAACAAGGAAGGAAACCAATCTACATAATCCTTATTACTTATTTCGTTCGTATTAACGAGTTCTACCCCAATGTCTGAGGCCTCCATTCGTAAGCCACCTAGAATATTAAATTTATTCAATTTGGTGCCCAACTGGGTATAGGCAGAATTCACATATTCCTTATAATTTAGTTCATTACTAAAATTAGGGTCGCTGTTCAACATTCCATTTTCAAGAATACCAAAATTAAAATCAGTGTTAAAATTATTGAAGGTGCCACGATAACCCAATTCAAATTGCGATTTGTTGTCTTTACCAAAGGGTAGCACATAATCCATTTGAATAAGCTGCCTTATTTGACTTTCATCGTTAATGGTCTGCTCGGTTGGCAGTGCTGAAGTTTCACCTATAATAATCTCCTCGATTATTGAGTTTTCAAGTTCACTCCCTGTTGAATATTGATAATCCATTGTAAGTTCATGGCCATCTTTATCAAATTTCTTTTTATAATTTACAGAATATTGTATGTCTTCCTCATCTTCAAGTTCGTTGGTGAACCTGTTTCTTTGTATTGTTGGATTTTGGCTGGCATCAAAATTGAAGAAGTCAACACTAACCGTATCATCGCCAGTGGATTTTCGATAAACGAACGAATTGGTAATACTACTGGTAGAATCTATGAAATACTCAAATCCAATATTGGTATTGAAACCATCACTTTGCCTCTGATAATTCCTATATTCATCCTGAAAGCTGGCCGTGCTTCCATCAAGATTGAAATTTTCTTGCTCAAAAAGAGCATTGCCTGGGCCAGAGCGATAGCGATAAGAGGTGTTTGTGAAGATATTGAACTTCTCTCTTCTGAGATTAAGGCTAAGGTTACCACCATAACTTTCTGGGTTACCTATATTTAAGCTAAACGAGCCATTGACCCCTGCGGTTTTACTTTGTTTTAAAATGATATTGAGTATGCCTGCCGTACCTTCTGCGTCATAACGGGCAGAGGGGTTTGTGATTACCTCTACTTTTTCAATGGCCTCCGCTGGTAATTGTTGTAATGCTTCGGTGCTTAGCCCAGAGAGGGCAGATGGCTTACCATTAATAAGAATACGAACACTCTCATTACCTCTTAAACTAATATTACCCTCAACATCCACTGATACAGAGGGAACATTGTCCAGAACATCTGTAACAGAACCTCCTTTGACCGTAAGGTCCGAGCCTACATTGTATATTTTCTTATCTAGCCGTAACTCAACAGTAGTTCGTTCACCAACGACTTCAACACCTTCGAGTTGTTCAACATCAATGGCTATTTTAATGGTTCCTAAATCTGTAGAGGTTCTATAGGTCTGGGCATCAAGTTCATATGTTTTATAGGAGATGAATTCTACACGTACATTATATCTGCCAGGCATGGTCTGCACTTTGAACTTACCCGTTGCATCGGTAATTCCTCCTGTAACCCTGTCGGGATTCCGTAGGTTCTGTAAGATCAAGGTTGCATATTCCAGCGGTTTTCCTGTATCCTGATCTACTACTAGTCCTGTTATATTTATTGGTTCTGGTCTTTGCCCTTGGGGTCTTTGTGCTATTGAAACGATCGACGTGAACACAAGCAATAACAAGAATAGTTGTTTCATTTTATTTTAGTTAACCTTTATCTGCCTTCTTTTTCTTCTTCTTCTTCTTCTTCTGTCGCTTTTCTTTCTTCTTTTTTTCCTTGTTCGTCTTTGCCACTCCATTTTTTTGAAGTTCAACGAAAGCTTCATATTTTTCAAGAGGCAATCCTGCCTTGAGTTCCTCAGATTGTCGTTCAGTGATTTGCTCCATTTTTTCGCGCATTTTATCAGGAGTCAATTTTAATATTTGCATCTCAATACGCTCTTGGACATATTTTTTAAGAGTACTGCTTAAAACGGCAGTTTCAAATTCATTTAATTCCAAAGCAGATGCAATCGCCGGCATTTCATTATCAACAATTTCTTCTGCAGTTAAATTTTCAGGTTCCTTTTTCGGTGCCTCAGCTTGTGGTATTGCACTTCTACCTCGGCCATAACCATAACCCCTGCCATAACCATAGCCTCCCCCGCCATACCCGTAGCCTCTTCCGCCATAACCATATTGTGCTTGTAATTCCACTCCTGTTAACAATAAGGTGAACAGGGCAATCAAGTATGTTTTATTGATTTTCATAATGTTTCTGATTAATTAGATTTCAAAAATAGTTGAAGGTTTAACCCTTAAGGGTTAAAACTTTGTTAAAGCATGTTCATATGCTTAGATTAGTTAAACAAGAAAGATGCCAAAAAAAGGAAGCATAGCTATGGAAAATACAACATAAGATAAAGATGCAAATTCTCTTTCTACTTTATTAGATCCAATATCTTTTCTGTTGGCCGACCAATAACAGCCTTATTTCCCTTTATGACTATAGGTCTTTCAATTAGTTTCGGATTTTCTATCATGGCATCCAAAATTTCGTCTTCACTTAGATCTCTTCCACGATAATTCTCTTTCCAAATGACCTCATTTTTGCGCACTAGATTATCGGCCGACATTTTCAAATAGCCCAACACCTGTCTTAGTTCATCTTTGGTCGGAATATTTTCCAAATACTTGACTACCTCAAATTGTTCCCCAGATTTCTCCACAGCTTCCAAACCTTGACGCGATTTGGTACATCTTGGATTATGGTAAATTCTTATCATAATTATTAGCTTTTTATTAAATAGCAATATTCATTTTACTCAAATCATTTTGTAATTGCGCAGCATTTTTGAAGTGGATTCCTTTGATTCCCAATTCTTCGGCGGCCTTCACATTGTCAAAATTGTCATCAACAAACACTGCTTTTTCGGGATTAATGTTAAATCGGTCTAATGTGATATTATATATTTTTTGGAATGGTTTTATTGTTTTTTCAGCCCCAGAAACTACAATACCATCAAAATACTGCAAAAAATCAAAACGTTGTATGGCTACAGGAAATGTTTCGGCGCTCCAATTGGTCAAGGCATAAAGACTATGCATATCCAATTGTTTTAGTTTCCTTAGTAAATCCACTGAATCCGAAATAGCACCTCCCAACATTTCTGGCCATCGGTCATAATACATTCTTATCCAGGTTTCATATTCAGGAAACTGATTGACCAATAGCTCAGTGCCTTCTTTCAAGGGCCTTCCGGCATCGTGTGCCACATTCCATTCCGAAGTACAAATAGTGTTTAAAAACCAATCTACCATTTCCTCGTCTCCATCGAAAACATCACGATAAACGTATCTGGGATTCCAATCGATTAATACGCCACCTAGGTCAAAAATAATAGTGTCAATTGTACGCATTTAATTATACCTTGTTGATTATTCTTCCTCCTTTTGCCCCATCATCATTAAAAAGGCCTTTAAGAACTGATCAATATTACCATCCATGACGGCATCTACATTTCCAGTTTCTTCTGCAGTTCTAACATCCTTTACCAATTTATAAGGGTGCATTACGTAATTCCTTATTTGTGAACCCCATTCTATTTTCATTTTAGAGGATTCAATCTCTGCCCTTGCTTCCATTTTCTTGCGGAGCTCTATCTCATACAATTGGGATTTTAACATCTTTAAAGCCGTGGCCCTGTTGTCATGCTGTGAACGTGAATCTGAACATGATATTTGTATACCAGTTGGTTTATGCACCAATTGTACTTTCGTTTCTACCTTATTTACATTTTGTCCCCCCGCACCGCTTGATCTTGCAGTAGTAATTTCAATATCGGCAGGGTTTACATCAATCTCTATGCTGTCATCTACCAGTGGGTAGACATATACCGAGGCGAAAGAAGTATGTCTTTTTGCATTACTATCAAAAGGCGAAATACGTACCAAACGATGCACTCCATTTTCACCTTTAAGCCAGCCAAAAGCATATTCGCCCTCAATCTCTAAGGTCACGGTTTTTATGCCAGCTACATCACCTTCTTGATAGTTGAGTTCCTTAACCTTATAACCATTTTTTTCACTCCACATCAAATACATGCGCATAAGCATAGCAGCCCAATCGCAACTTTCAGTCCCACCCGCGCCAGCTGTAATCTGCAACACTGCAGTGAGCTCATCGCCTTCATCTGAAAGCATGTTCTTGAACTCTAACTTTTCTATTAAATCGGTTGCTTTGTCGTAATGGGTGTCGACTTCAGCTTCGGAAACCTCACCTTCTTTTTGAAATTCAATCAACACCTCCAAATCATTTACCAATGTTTTTGCAGCGTTAAAGTCGTCAACCCAAAGCTTTTTGGATTGAATATATTTCATTTGTTCCTGGGCTTTTTTTGGATCATCCCAAAAATCGGGTGCAAGTGTTTTTTCCTCTTCGTTTTCTATTTCAATAAGCTTGGCATCTATGTCAAAGATACCTCCTCAGCGCACCAAGGCGCTCAATGAGATCTTTGGATTGATCTACTGTTATCATCGTAAAACATTTTTAGCAAAAATAGGATATAACTATGGTTGTGCAATCTATTTTACATAAATTTAGTCCAGACTAATTCAAGCCAAAAAAACATCATGAAAAACATTTACCTCTTCACATTTTTTGTGTTTATAGGAATACTTAAAAGCAATGCCCAGTTTGCGGATAAAAGCAAGGATTTTCAAAAATTCACAGGCCTGTTCGATTTTTATCACGATGATAAAAACGATAAGATGTATATGGAGGTCAATAACCTTGAAAAGAATTTTCTTTATGTCTATTCATTGAGTAGTGGTATTGGAAGTAATGATATAGGTCTTGATAGAGGACAACTTGGAAATGAACAAGTTGTATTTTTTCGTAAAGCTGGAAATAAATTGTTGTTGGTACAACCCAATTTAAAATTCAGGGCATTAACTGATAATGAATTGGAACGCAGGTCGGTGGAGCAGGCATTTGCAAAATCCATCTTATTTGGCTTTAAGATTGAGGAAGAGAAAAATGGAAAATACATCATCGATATTACCGATTTTTTAATTCAGGACGCACATGGTGTCATTTCAAGATTAAAACGATTGCAACAAGGGACCTATAGTCTAGATAAGTCTAAAAGTGCTTTTGCTATGGAACGAACCAAGGCCTTTCCAAATAATATAGAATTTGATGTAACAATGACCTTTAAGGGGGATCCCAAAGGTGGGCATATTAGGTCGGTTACCCCAAATGCCAATTTAGTGACCGTTGCACAGCATCACTCTTTTATAGAATTACCGGATGATAACTATCAAAAAAGAGTATTTGATCCTCGTTCCGGGTCATACCCAACTTCTTATTATGACTATTCTACTCCAGTTCAGGAACCCTTAATAAAACGATATATAACAAGACATCGCCTCAAAAAGAAAGACCCTACAGCCTCGGTAAGCGAAGCAGTAGAACCAATTGTTTATTATTTAGACAATGGTACTCCAGAACCCGTGCGCTCGGCACTTTTGGAGGGTGGTAGATGGTGGAACCAAGCCTTTGAAGCTGCGGGATATAAAAACGCATTCCAATTGATTATGTTACCTGATGATGCTGATCCGTTGGATGTTCGGTATAATGTGATACAATGGGTACACCGATCTACAAGAGGTTGGAGTTATGGAAGCAGCATAACTGACCCAAGAACAGGTGAAATTATTAAAGGGCATGTTAGTCTTGGAAGTTTACGGATAAGACAGGATTTCTTAATTGCGCAAGCCTTGATGAACAAGCCTTTTGCAGACAGGGATGATAATTACCAGCCTATGCTGGATCTGGCCTTGGCCCGTATTCGCCAGCTCTCTGCCCACGAGATCGGACATACTTTGGGGTTTGCCCATAATTATGCGGCTTCAACCAATGACAGGGCCTCGGTTATGGACTATCCACATCCACAATTCTCATTGGAAAATGGCGAGGTTGATTTTTCAAATGTATATGATACGGGTATTGGTGACTGGGATAAAGTGACTGTTGCCTATTCATATACCGACTTCCCACAAGGTTCAAACGAAAAAGAAGGTTTGAATAGCATATTGAACAATGCAATCGAAAAAGGTTTAAGGTATATAACGGATCAGGATGCCCGGCCTATGGGCAGTGCACATTTTTTGGCACATTTATGGGATAACGGTAAAAATGTTAGCGAGGAGTTGAACAATATGCTTAAACTACGTACTGCTGCCATCGACAATTTTTCTATAGACAATATAAGAACAGGCGAACCCAATACAGTTTTAGAGGATGTTTTTGTTCCGCTTTATTTTTTCCATCGCTATCAAACCGAGGCTGTGGCAAAAGTAGTTGGTGGTCTTGAGTATAACTATGCCGTCAAAGGTGATGGACAGCAAACCGTTTCGATTGTCGACAGAAAAATACAACAGCAGGCATTATCAAGTATATTGAAAACATTGGATGCCAGTCAAATAGCAGTTCCAAAGGAGAAACTGTCACTTTTTCCGCCTAGGGCCTTCGGTTATGGTAAAACCAGGGAATCTATTAAAGGAAAGTCCGGTGTTTCATTTGATGCGCTCTCAGCCGCCGAGACGGCAGCTGATATGACATTGGGCCTCTTATTACATCCTGAACGAGCTTCCAGGCTAATCCAACAAAAGGCTTTGGAACCAAGTAATCTGAATCTTCCTGATGTATTGGATGCAGTAATAGGGGAAACAATAAACAAAAAACATAAAGACAATTATATTTCGGAAGTTCAGCAAAATATTAATTTTAGGGTACTTTATCATATCATGAACCTTGCAGCCCACAAAAAGGTGCATCCTCAAGTTAATGCCTTTGCCAATTTAAAGCTAAAGGAACTCAAAGGTCGTCTAGTGGTAAAGAATGACGCTTTAGCGTCTGAAATGGCTCGAAGAATAGATAAATTTTTTAAAGCACCGGAGAAGTTTGAAATTATTCAAGCCCCAAAAATCCCAGATGGTTCACCTATTGGCATGGACTGTATGAACTAATCCCGGCTTAGAATTATTTCCATTTATATATCAATTGCAAATCGCTAAACAGAAACAAACACTAGTTCAATCGTGAGAATTAATCTAATAAGTGATACTGTAACAAAGCCTAGCCGAGGAATGTTGGAGGCTATGATGAGTGCTGAAGTTGGTGATGATGTTTTTAAGGCCGACCCTTCGGTAAATCTTTTGGAAGAAAAAGCAGCAAAATTATTCGGTAAGGAAGCAGCATTGTTTTTTCCAAGTGGGACAATGGCCAATCAAACTGCAATTAAGTTACATACACAACCAGGAGAGCAATTAATTTGCGACAAGTTCGCACATGTGTATAACTATGAGGGTGGGGGAGTTAGTTTTAATAGTGGTGTTTCATGTAAACTGGTCGATGGTCATCAAGGCATGATGTCTGCGGGGCAGGTTGAAGCAGCCATAAATCCACCTGACTTTTACCACAGCCCGTTGACCACTTTGGTGTGTATTGAGAATACTACCAATAAAGGTGGTGGTGCCTGTTGGGATTTTGAAGAACTAAAAAGAATAAAGGAAGTTTGTGCTGCCCATGGTCTTGCCTATCATCTTGACGGTGCCAGGATTTGGAATGCACTTGTTGCCAAAAATGAAACCCCTGAACAGTACGGTAAACTTTTTGACACCATTAGTATTTGCTTCAGTAAGGGCCTAGGCTGCCCTGTAGGATCTGTTTTGATGGGAAGTAAGGAATTAATGGACAAAGCACTGAGAATACGTAAAATTCTAGGCGGAGGCATGCGACAAGCAGGATATTTGGCTGCTGCTGCTGTTTATGCGCTGGACCACAATATCGAAAGACTGGCAAATGATCATCAAAAAGCTTCGGAAATAGGAAAGATCTTGAAAGGACTGCACTATGTTAAAAAGGTGGAACCCATTGAAACGAACATAATTATTTTTGAAATTGATGAGAAAATTTTGAAAGAAACTGATTTTGTCAATCAATTAGCAAAAAATGACATTTCAATTATTGGCATGGGGCAAGGAAAATTAAGAATCGTAACACATATGGATTATACAGATAAGATGCATGAATCTTTTTTGTCTACCCTTAAAAAACTATAGAGGTACTGGTGTTACGAAGGGTATCCTGCTGAGTTCACAACTATCGAAACTCAAGTTATAGGGGCCGACGCTACAGTAGCCAAAACCACAATTGGATCTAATAATGCTTCCTATACCAAAAGAATATTATTAGAGCCTGCACGGGTAGTAGAAGAAGTTATTCCTGCGCAGTATGATGAGATTACAAAAACTGTTTTAGATAAGGATGCTTATACTGTTGAAGAAACAGTACCTGCCTGAAAGAAGAGCCAAAGCAGTAGCAGATTACTTAATTACAAAAGGAGTTAACTCTAGTTTACTAGTAGCCAATGGTTACGGTGAAAATAAAGTAAAAGAATAGATGTAAAGAGGGTGTTTCTTGTACTGAGAGAGAGAGCATGCTGTAAACAGAAGAACGAAATTTAGGTTAATCAATAACTAAAACGATTACTCTTACCACAATGAAAAAAGGGCATCCTGTAATGGGACGCCCTTTTTTACTAAAATCAAATTTAATGTTATTTGTATTTATTCAATAAGTCCAAATGATATTGAATTTCACCATTCATGCTATAGCCAGAATACTCATCCAGTGCATTGCCTTTGCCATTTACTATTTTGAGTAAGGGAAATACGCCTTTTTTGTTATACTTACCCATGACCTCCTTGTTATGTGCCATTTGCTCCGGGGTAAGCAAGTCACTATTTCTAGGAACATCTACATATAATAACACGTAGTCTTTGGAGATTGCCTTGAACTCCTGGGAATCGAAGAGGTCTGTCTTTAGCATTTTGCACGGTGGGCACCAGTCGCTACCCGTAAAATAGACCAGTACATTCTTGCTTTCCTTTGTTGCTTCCTTCAAGGCTTTGTCATAGTCTGTTAACCATTTAGAATCCTTAACGACATCAAAATCGGCCTGAGCACTTAAAATTAGAGGTAAAAGGAATAATATAAATGCTTTTTTCATAAACCTGTTTTTTTCTGAATATCAAAAAACTTGCCAACTTGTTATTTGAATAACGAATCCATTCCCGGAATATTGGGCATTCCTTCTTTTGCAACGGCAGCCAGTTCGGTTTCATTTACATTTGTTGCCTTTTCAATTGCTTTGTTTAAGGTCAAGATCAAATAGTCCTCTAGTTGTTCTTTATCCCCTAGTAAACTATCATCTATCTTGATTTCCTTAATTGATCTATTCGCAGTAATCGATACTGATAACAGATCATCAGATGAGTTTTCCTGCAGATAAACCGTATCCAACCTTTTCTTAGTAGCCTCTACTTTTTCTTGGGTTTCTTTGAGTTTCCCCATCATACCCATCATATCTCCAAACATAATTACTTTTTAAATTGCTAAGCTCAAAATTACTAAATTGTACCGATAATCAAATTTGTATGATACAAATAGGAAAAAGAACCTTAGTTTTTGTGGTAAGCATTACTTTTGCGGTTTCTTGCCAAAACGAAAAGAATACCATGACGAAAACCGAAGCCCCAGTTGCTAAAAAAGTTTCAAAGGAATTAACCATTCATAGTGATACAAGAATAGATGATTACTATTGGATGAATGACCGTGAAGATGCTGAGGTAATAGATCATTTAGAAAAGGAAAACAAATACTATAATAAATTGACAGCCCACACCAAGGACTTTCAGACTAGTTTATTTGAGGAAATGAAATCGAGAATCAAGGAAGATGACTCATCGGTGCCCTATGAACAAAATGGATATTGGTATGTAACCAGATATGAGACCGGCAAGGAGTATCCTATCTATAGTCGTCATAAAGGTTCTTTGGAGGCACCGGAGGAAATTATGTTCAATTGCAATGAAATGGCAGAAGGACATGAGTTTTTTAATTTAGGCGGAATTGCAATAAGTCCGGATAATAAATTAGCCTCTTTTGGGGTAGATACAATTTCCAGAAGATTATATACCATTCAGATAAAAAACTTGGTCACTGGTGAGATATATGTCGATAAAATAGACGATTCTACCGGAGGATCAGTATGGGCGAATGATAATAAAACCTTGTTCTATAGTAAAAAAGATTCCGTAACATTAAGATCCGATAAAATCTTCAAACATACTTTTGGAACCAATGCTGCTGAAGATAAAATGGTTTTTCATGAAGAGGATGATACATTTGGCACATATGTATACAAGTCCAAATCAAAAAAATATGTAATTATTGGATGTTACAGTACACTGACTTCTGAATTCCAGATTCTTAATGCCGATACTCCTGATGCTGCATTTAAGGTTTTCTCACCTCGTAAACGAGGATTGGAGTATTCCATTTCCCATTATGGTGATTCATTTTATGTATTGACAAATAAGGACAAAGCGAAGAATTTCAAATTGATGAAAGTAGCTGAAACCAATACTTCCTCAGAAAATTGGAAAGAGTTCATCCCACATCGAGATGATGTATTATTGGAAGAGATTAATATTTTCAAGGAGTATTACGTACTTTCTGAACGTGAAAACGGTCTGAATAAATTAAAAATTTCCCGTTGGGATGAAAAAGATAGTTTTTACTTGCCATTTAAAAGTGAAACATACACAGCTTATGTGAGTAGAAATCCCGAGTTTGATACTGATACCTTGCGTTACGCGTATAATTCAATGACCACACCTAGTTCAGTAATTGATTTTAATATGAAAACAAAGGGTCAAGTGGTCAAAAAAGAACAGGAAGTCTTAGGTGGTAAGTTCAAAAAAGAGAATTACAAATCAGAACGAATCTGGGCTACGGCAAGGGATGGGGTTAAGGTACCTATGTCAATAGTATATCACAAAGACACCAAGATCGATACAAATACCCCTATTTTACAATATGCTTATGGATCCTATGGCGCAACCATCGACCCATATTTCTCAACAGTGCGACTAAGTTTGTTGGATCGCGGCTTTGTGTATGCCCTTGCCCATATTAGAGGCGGGCAATATTTGGGAAGGCAGTGGTATGAAGATGGTAAATTGTTGAAAAAGAAAAACTCATTTACAGATTTTATAGATTGTTCTAAACATTTAATTGAAAATAAATATACCAGTACTGACCATTTATACGCAATGGGAGGTTCAGCTGGGGGATTATTAATGGGCGCAGTCGTTAACATGGCGCCTGAAGTATATAATGGGGTAATATCTGCCGTACCTTTCGTTGATGTTGTTACCACAATGTTAGATGATTCAATTCCCTTGACCACTGGGGAATTTGATGAATGGGGCAATCCTAACGAAAAAAAATATTATGATTACATGAAATCATATTCCCCATATGATAACGTTATAGCCATGGACTATCCCAATTTATTTGTTACCACGGGATTACATGATTCACAGGTGCAGTATTTTGAACCAGCAAAATGGGTGGCAAAAATCAGAGAGCTTAAAACTGATAACAACTTATTGTTATTTGATATTAATATGGATGCAGGTCATGGTGGGGCTTCTGGTCGTTTTGAAGCTCTGAAAGAGGTTGCAAAGGAATATGCATTTTTATTGGATTTAGAGGAAAAAATCCAATAATTAAAAAAAAAGAGTAATTTTGTCGGGGAATTTTAACAATTTCTCAATTGTTTGGATTTCAAAATTTAGACCGCCTTTATGGAACATAAGATAAATGCCTATAATAGTATCCTAGATTTAATAGGAAACACTCCACTAATCAAACTGAACAAACTAACTGCCAATTTAACGGGTAACTATTATGCCAAGGTTGAAGGCTTTAACCCAGGACATTCTGCCAAAGATAGGATCGCATCCTATATCATAGAACAAGCAGAAAAGAAAGGGATTCTGACCGAAGGGAGTACAATTATCGAAACTACTTCTGGAAATACTGGCTTTAGTTTGGCTATGGTGAGTATAATCAAGGGATATGAATGTATTTTGGCAGTTAGCTCAAAATCATCAAAGGATAAGATCGACATGCTTAGGTCAATGGGCGCTACTGTGCATGTGTGTCCTGCGCACGTTAGTGCTGATGATCCACGATCATATTATGAGGTTGCAAAACGCTTGCATGAAGAAACCAAAGATTCTGTATATATAAACCAATATTTTAATGAATTGAATATAGATGCACACTATGCATCTACTGGTCCTGAGATTTGGGAGCAGACCAATGGGAACATCACCCATCTTGTAGCCTGCAGTGGTACTGGTGGAACCATTTCAGGCATTGCTAGGTACTTAAAAGAGAAATCCCAAAATGCTGGGACCGATGTTCGTATAATTGGCGTTGATGCTTTTGGTTCAGTATTGAAAAAATACCACGAAACCGGTGAATTTGATGCGGATGAGATTTATCCCTATAGAATTGAAGGATTAGGTAAGAATCTGATACCATCTGCAACTGATTTCGACTCTATCGATGAGTTTATTAAGGTATCGGATGAGGAAAGTGCCCATGCTGCCCGTGAATTGGCCAAAACCGAGGGTATTTTTGCTGGTTATACCAGTGGAGCCGTAATGCAAGCAGTGAAACAATTGGATGCATTGGGTAAATTCGGAAAAGATAGCAATATAGTTGTTGTATTCCCAGATCACGGTTCCCGTTATATGAGTAAGATATATAGTGATCAATGGATGGAAGACCAAGGTTTCCTAGGAACAGAGGTAGAGCAAGAAACCCAAAAAGTACAGTTTATTAAATAACATTCAACTTATTTGAAAAATAGTAAAAGCAGCGATGGTAACAACACTGCTTTTTTTTTGGCCCTAAATAAGTTATGAATGCTAATGAAAAATCTATATTTTTGCAGATAAACCAACTAGGTATAATGAAAGACTTATTTGAAAGAATAATTGAGAACAAAGGTCCATTGGGCAAATGGGCTTCTCAGGCAGAAGGATATTTTGTTTTTCCAAAATTAGAGGGTCCAATTTCCAATAGAATGAAGTTCCAGGGTAAGGAGGTCATTACTTGGAGTATCAATGACTATTTGGGTCTTGCAAACTTACCAGAAGTAAAAAAAATAGATGGGGAAGCGGCCGCTGAACATGGTTCTGCCTACCCAATGGGAGCAAGAATGATGAGTGGTCATACCGATTTTCATGAGCAGTTAGAGCAAGAATTGGCCGCTTTTGTAAAGAAAGAAACCGCTTATTTATTGAATTTTGGTTATCAAGGAATGGTTTCTGCCATTGATGCTTTGGTATCTAAAGATGATATCATTGTTTATGATGTTGATTCCCACGCTTGTATTATTGATGGTGTTCGTTTACATATGGGTAAGCGTTTTACTTTTAAGCATAATGATATTGAGAGCCTGGAGAAGAACCTGGAGCGTGCCAAGAAAATGGCTGAGCAAACAGGAGGAGGAATTTTAGTTATTTCAGAAGGTGTTTTCGGGATGAGGGGTGAACAAGGTAAATTGAAGGAAATCGTTGCCCTAAAGAAAAAATATAAGTTTAGATTATTTGTTGATGATGCCCATGGTTTTGGAACTTTAGGCAAAACCGGGGCAGGAGCAGGGGAAGAACAAGGTGTGCAGGACGATATAGATGTGTATTTTGCGACCTTCGCAAAATCAATGGCCGGGATAGGTGCTTTCTTGGCGGCAGACAAAGAAATAATAGATTATCTAAAATACAATTTGCGTTCCCAAATGTTTGCAAAATCACTCCCAATGATTTATGTAAAAGGAGCTTTGAAACGTTTGGATATGTTACGTACCATGCCTGAACTTAAGGCAAAACTTTGGAAAAACGTAAATGCTTTGCAGAATGGGCTCAAAGATAGGGGATTTGATATAGGAACTACAACAAGCTGTGTAACACCGGTTTATTTAAGTGGTAGCATTCCTGAGGCAATGGCATTGGTAAAGGACCTTCGTGAAAATCATGGAATATTCTGTTCTATAGTCGTTTATCCAGTAATTCCAAAGGGAATGATTTTATTGCGTTTGATCCCTACTGCGACACATACTATGGACGATATTGCGGAAACCCTGGATGCGTTTTCTTCAATTAGGGAACGGCTGGAAAATGGCACATATAAGAGATTATCAGCAGCGGTAGCCGCTGCAATGGGGGAATAAGGCGAATTTCCTTTGTTAATTAAATACTGAATTCCAAATTCCCATACATTCATTGGAATTTGGAATTTTTTTAATGAAACTACTGCAAATCTTTCCTATAAGTCCGTCGTCGTTTATAGATTTCCGGATTAAAATGTTTCCAGATTTGTTTTATCGCAATGTTATCTTCCAATTCTGGCGTACGAACACAATTTTCAATCTTTTTTTCTGAGAAAGTCTTATAATATTCATTGAAAATAACGGCTGTTACACCTTTGTTTTGGTATTCAGGATGTACACCTATCAAGTAAAAAAGTACATCCTTACTTCGCTTCTTAGCCCTTAATAGATGAAAAATACCAAAAGGAAACAATTTACCCTTAGACAATTGAAGTGCTTTTGAGAACGATGGCATAACAATGCCAAAAGCAATAAGCTCATCATTTTTATCTAATATGAATTTAATGTATTCAGGATTTATAAAACTGATATATTTCTTCTTGAAATAGGATTTTTGTACATCGGTGATGGGAACAAAGGACGATAGGCTGGAATACGTTTCATTGAACAAATCAAACATCTTATCAGTCATGGGTAGGACATCCTTTGTCTTCGTAAAGTTAACTGCTTTAATACCGTATCTTCTTTTTACCAATTCGTTGGCTTTAATGAAGAACTTTGGATCGGCATTTGAAAAAGGAAATCTGTTTTCCATGTATTCCTTTTCCTTTGCAAATCCCAAGCGCTCATAATGACTTTGGTAGTAAGAATGGTTATACCAGGTGATCATAGTTCCCATTTCATTGAATCCCTCTATAAGCACTCCAACTTTGTCTAAATTTGAAAATCCAACGGGCCCTTCCATAAACTCCAAATTATTCTCAAGGCCAATTTCACCCACTTTTTGCAATAATGCTTCAGACACTTCAGTATCGTTAATAAAATCAAACCAACCAAAGCGCATCTTTTTTACATTTTGTTGATTAATTTCAATCTTATTGATTATGGCTACTATTCTGCCGGCGACTTCTTTGTTTTTATAGGCAAGGAAAAAACGTGCATCTGCATTTTCGAAGGCAGGATTTTTGGTTTTATCAAACGTTTCCAATTCGTCATTGATAATGGGGGGGACCCAAAAGGGTGAGTCTTTGTACAGCGAAAAGGGGAACTTGACAAATTTCTTTATTTCGGCTTTTGAGATAGCTTCTTTTAGGGTGACCATACGATTATTTTGAAAGGTCAATATTAGCGATATTAATCAAAAACAGGAAATTTACGAACCAATTTTTAATTGAATTTCAATGATTGAATTCAATAACTTGAAAGTGTATTAATCGCTATTTTTCCTTTGGGATTTTTTGAGTTTTCGAAGTTGTTTCTTGGTAGGGCCCAAGTCAACATCCTCAGCACCGGAACCTCTATTCTTCTTACTTTTCTTTTTACTTTTCTTGTTCTTTTTCATACTGTTCTTCCTGATTTCCCCTCCATTATGATCAGCATTCTGATCTTCGATGGCTTTGGGCGCGTCATTATGAAAATCAAACCGATATGATACACCTGCACTAATAAAAATCCGCGATGGGCTATTCTTGAAACTTGCTCCGAGATTAATATCGGCCTGTAGATTTTCATTGAAAAGATGGGCGACACCACTACGCAATAATACATCTGAATAGCGATCACTTTTAATACCCTGATTTTCCACAAAAACACTCCATTTAGGATTTCTAAAGGCATGTGAGAGAGATAATAAATAACTCATTTCCGGAAAATCGGAGCCAATACGGTCATAGGCCAAATTTGAGATGAGTACAATCCTCGGTGAAATTCGACTTTGAGTGGCGACCATTACACGTGGTGAAACTGTTGGGTCACCCACATAAAATGGATTATCTCCAAGCACAAAACTAGCCCCGGCATATAATGAAACTGACGGTATCAGGTTTTTAAGTTGAAAAACATTGTTTGCCCGCCAACTGTATAAATTTGGTTTATCATTTTTGTAACGGTCGTATATAAGATATTTAAGCCCAATTCTATTTCTATAAAAATCGGTCCTTGATTCGCTTGCTGCAAAATCGGTAAAGGTTATGTTCTGGTTTTGAAAGGTACCTTCCCAGTTTATTTCAAGTTGTTCGAATAAAAGTCCGTACCGCAATGAAATATCAGTACCCCAGATATTGCTTTGAGTATTCAAAAGACTGTGATCTTGTTGTTCGTAGAACAGACCAGTTTCTAATTGCAATACATTTTTTCCAATGGCATAGGCGCTAACAGATAAACCTGGTCTGTTTGAATTAATGACATCGGTATATTGGGATAACCCTAAAAATGGAATTGAAAAAAGTAATATTAGAGTATAATACCTTACCTTTTTCAATTCGGAATTACCGTCCATAGTTTGTTTTTATTATTATTTTAAGACTTTTGCTCATTTAATACAACGTTAGAATTGTACTTTTGATATAAATTATTTAAAATTAGTATGGCTTTTCTGAAAACGCTTTTTATAATTCTTCTGGTATATTATTTACTTAAAATACTGGCCAGATGGTTTGCACCTAAAATTTTCAGTTATGCTGCAAAGAAAACCGAAGAAAGATTTCGTGAAAATTTTGGTGATTTTGCTAACCAGCGGGGGAATGATGAAGAACAAATCGGTGATGTGATTATAGATAAGAAACCTGCAAAGAAAAATGCGGCCTCCAAAAAAGTTGGTGAATACATCGAATTTGAGGAATTAGATTGATTATTTTAGCAGAACCAACTACTTAAACAAACCAATGAAGTCAGGTTTAAAAGCATTTTACACCCATTTTTTTGTTATTGTTTTTTTCGTAATCGCGGCCCTGACCTATTTCAATCCTGTACTTCAGGGTAAAGTGATTCAACAATCCGATATTCGCCAATATACTGGTATGGCGAAGGAACAAAACAATTTTCGTAAGAAAACTGGTGATGAGCCTTATTGGACGAACAGCGCTTTTGGAGGGATGCCAACATATCAACTTGGTGCTTATTATCCCCACGATTATGTTAAGAAACTAGATCGATTGATTCGATTTTTACCCAGACCCGCTGACTATCTCTTTATTTACTTTTTGGGCTTCTATATTTTACTGTGTTGTTTAAAAGTTGATTATAGGTTAGCGGCTATGGGAGCCCTTGCCTTTGGGTTTTCTACATATTTGATAATTATTCTTGGAGTTGGGCATAATGCAAAGGCCCATGCATTGGCATATATGCCGATGCTATTGGGTGGAATTATCCTAACCTTTAGGGGAAAGTATCTCTGGGGATTTGTTCTGACCGCTATTGCCATGGCACTGGAAGTTGGTGCCAATCATTATCAAATGACGTATTACTTCATGTTATTGGTATTGATTTTAGGAGTTGTTTATATGGTCACCGCATTCCGTGAGAAGAAAATGAAAAATTTCTTTGGTTCTTTAGGATTATTGATTGTTGCTGTTTTTCTTGGAATTGCTGCCAATGCCACGAGTTTAATGGCTACAAAAGAGTATGCCGATTGGAGCACACGCGGTAAGTCCGAGTTGACCATAGATCCTGATGGTTCTCCAAAGGACAATACAAAAGGGTTAAGCAAAGATTACATTACACAATATAGTTACGGTATTGTGGAATCCTTGAACATTTTCGTACCACGACTGTTTGGTGGTTCCAATGGAGAGGATTTGGGAGAGAATTCCAAAACTTTCGATTTTCTTATCGATCAAGGCATTTCAAAAAGTCAGGCTATGGATTTTTCCAAAAGTATGCCCTTGTATTGGGGCAATCAACCAGGCACTGCCGGCCCCGCCTATATAGGTGCAATAATATTCTTTCTATTTATTATTGGAGTGCTATTGGTCAAGGGAAAAGCCAAATGGTGGCTTATAGGTGGCGTACTTATGTCACTTGTCTTATCATGGGGCAAAAATTTTGGTTTGCTCACCGATTTTATGATCGATTATTTTCCGTTGTACAATAAGTTCAGGGCAGTTTCCTCGATTCAGGTTATTTTGGAGCTCTGTGTACCAATAATGGCCGTTTTAGCATTAAAAGAACTACTTGATTCCTCCGTGGATAAAGCAAAGAAATTAGAGGCCTTGAAAATTTCATTGTTTGCGATATTGGGCATTGGTATTGCTTTGTTTTTGTTCAAGGGAGCTTTCAGTTTTGAAAGCTTTTCCGATGAAACATTAAAGCGTTACTATGGTGATGAGATTCTTTCATTAATACAATTGGATAGAAGGGCAGTTTATACAAATGACCTTTTGAGAACAATGATTTTCATTGCCTTGGCAGCAGGTATAATTTGGTTGTATCTAAAGGAACGACTAAAGCAAAATTTACTTGTGATCCTAATTGGATTGTTGATAGTAGTGGATTTGGTTGGGGTGGATATGCGCTATGTGAACAAGGATGATTTTGTGTCGAAACGTAGAATGTCCAATCCGTTTCCAGAATCTCCCGCAGACAAGCAAATTCTTCAAGATGAAAGTATTTATAGGGTTTATGATCCGCAAGAAGGATTAAATGGTGCGCGTACCTCCTTCTATCACCAATCGATTGGGGGATATCACGCTGCCAAACCGGCTGGCTTACAGGATTTGTTCGATTTCTATATCTATAAGGGAAAAATAGAAATCCTGAACATGCTTAATGTCAAGTATGTGATTCAACAAGATGAAGACGGCAGAAGTGCTCCTGCCATGAATCCCGATGCCAATGGTAATGCATGGTTTGTAAATAAGTTAATTGAGGTAAAGAGTGCCAATGACGAAATCAAAGCCCTTGAAAATGTGGATGTAAAGAATGAGGCAGTTGTGAATACATCACGTTTTAATACCATCAAAAGGTTTAACTTTCACGCGGATTCCTTGGCGACTGTGGCACTAACAGATTATAAACCAAACCATCTGACCTACAGGGCTTCAAATCCTAACCCAGGGGTATTGGTATTTTCTGAAATGTACTATGAAAATGGATGGAATGCTTATATAGACGGACAGCTAAAAGACCATTTTAGGGTCAATTATGTCTTACGGGCCCTGAATATTCCTGGAGGAGATCACACAATTGAATTCAAATTTGAACCTAAAGTAATTCAAAAAGGAAGTCGAATAACATTGGCAAGTTCTATTGTTCTTGGATTGATTGTTCTAGTTGGGATAGGATTTTCTTTCAAGCACACTCCCAAAAAAGAGGAGGACTAATGAAAAAAGTCTTGATCATTACGTATTATTGGCCTCCGGCTGGGGGACCAGGAGTTCAACGTTGGTTGAAATTCGTGAAATACCTTCCAGATTTTGATATAAAACCTATTGTATATATTCCCGAAAATCCCAATTATCCGATAACTGATGAATCCTTTGTGAAAGATATTCCAGAAGGAATTGTTATTTACAAGCATTCCATTAAAGAACCCTATAAATGGGCGAGTTTGTTCTCGGGCAAAAAGGCCAAGCGAATAAGCTCCGGAATAATAAAAAGCCAAAATCAGTCTTTCTTAGAGAAGATTATGCTATGGGTACGTGGTAATTTATTTATTCCAGATGCCCGTAAGAATTGGGTAAAACCATCAGTAAGGTTTTTAGCAGATGTTCTTGGAAAGGAAAAAATTGATACGGTTGTGACAACTGGTCCTCCGCACAGCGTTCATTTAATAGGACATCAGTTAAAACAAAAGAGGAATATCAAGTGGCTGGCCGACTTCAGGGATCCATGGACATCTATCGGATATCATAAAAAACTAAAGCTTACCGCTAAATCAGAAAGGAAACACAGGGAATTGGAGCAATTGGTCTTAACTTCGGCAAATCAAATAATTGTAACAAGTAGAACGACCAAAGAAGAGTTCAAGGATATTAGCAGTAAGCCTATCACTGTAATCACTAATGGGTATGACCTGGACTACAAAGGTGGCAGACCATTAACTAAAGATTTCACGATTTCACATATAGGTTCATTGCTTTCTGGAAGAAACCCTAAGGTATTGTGGGATGTTTTGGCGCAGATAGTTCAAGAAAATGAAGCCTTTAGGCAAAGCTTTAAGTTAAGATTAGCGGGGGTTGTAAGCGAAGATGTACTACAAAGTATGTATAGCTCAGGATTAAAGGATTATATTGAATTGATTGGATATATATCCCATAGTGAGGCGATAATACTTCAGCAAAACTCGCAAGTACTTTTATTGGTAGAAATAGATTCCCTAGAAACAGTGGGAATCCTACCAGGTAAATTATATGAATACATTTCTGCTAGACGACCTATTTTGGCTATTGGACCAAATAATTGGGATGCCGCTCAGGTTATTGCAGACACCCAATCAGGAAGTACCTTTGATTATCAATCCGATATAGCTCTAAAAAATGTAATTTTAGAGTGGTTTGCTGCCTATGAAAAAGGAAATCTTATATCGAATTCCGTAGGTATTAAAAAGTACAGTAGAAGGGAGCTTACGAAGGAATTATCCAAACTAATTTAATGGGAATAGTCAGTAAACAAGCGTTGAACAATACCTTAATCACCTATCTGGGTTTTGGTTTTGCTGCGGTTAATACCCTATTTCTTTATACGAATTTTTTAACCGATCAGTATTATGGTCTAGTAACCGTAATATTATCAACTTCAGCTGTTTTGATGCCGTTGCTGGCATTTGGCGTACCCAATACCTTGGTCAAGTTTTACAGCAGTTTTAAAATTAAGAAAGAGACTGAAAGTTTTGAAACACTGATGCTTTTGCTACCCTTGTTATTGATTATTCCCATTGGTCTTTTTGCTTATATTTTTAACGATGCCATTGGTGGTTTTATATCACAGGAAAATTCACTTGTCAAGGACTATGTTTTGCACATCTTTCTTATTGGGATGGCCATGGCATATTTTGAAGTGTTCTATGCTTGGGCCAAAGTGCAAATGAAATCTGTTTTTGGGAATTTTATGAAAGAGGTTTTTAATAGGATAGGGGTAATGGGTCTCTTGTTATTGGTGTATTTTGATGTTATATCAGTTGACTTTTTTCTAAAAGCCCTAGTGGTCTTATATCTTTTGAGAACGTTGATAATGAAGTTATATGCTTATAAATTGAAAATGCCAAAGTTGAATTTTGATTTCCCTGCCAGTACGCGATCTATCTTGAACTACACTACATTGATAATCCTAGGAGGATCCGCAGCTGTTATTATTTTGGAGATTGATAAGGTAATGATAAATCAATTTATTCAGATTGAAAATGTTGCCTACTATGGAGTGGCAGTCTATATAGCAACGACGATTATTGTCCCATCAAGGGCCATGCACCAAATTACATATCCCTTAACCGCCGAGATTCTCAATGATAATGATAAACCTGCATTAAATGCATTATATCAAAAATCGTCCCTAACACTTTTTATTGCCTCTGGGATACTATTTGTACTCATCATAACCAATTTGAATGATTTGTTTTTAGTACTCCCCGTAGAATATCGAGGTGGTTTCACTATCGTTTTTTTAATAGGTTTAGCCAAGGTATATGATTCCCTATTGGGGAATAACAATGCCATTCTATATAATTCGGATTACTATAGAACACTGTTGGGAATGGGCATTTTATTGGCGATTCTTGTGGTATTGCTCAATATCTGGTTTATACCCAATTTTGGTCTTAATGGAGCAGCCATGGCTACATTTATCGCCATCGCCATCTATAATACGATTAAATTGTTTTATGTAAAATCGAAATTTGAAATTTCTCCTATTACAAGGGAAACAGCTAAGGTATTTGGACTTCTTTTAGTGTTGGGAATTATCTTTTACTTTGTGAAATTACAATTTCATCCTATTGTCAACATACTCCTTAAAAGTGCATTGACCGTTTTTGTTTATTTAATAGTCCTTTATCGATTTAAAATATCTGAGGATGTATATGCCATGCTCTCAAAATATATCAAAAAATAAACCCTGACGGAAATTATTCGCGTCAGGGCTTAAACAACTAACCAACCTAAAAACTATCTTACTGTCTTCTAGAGCTTCTTGATTGTGTGGCTCTAGAGCTTTTACTTCTACTGTTACTTCTTGTTGCTACACTTCTACTTCTAGAAGGCGACTTGCTAACTGTAGTTCTCTTGTTTGAACTACGTGTTGAAGGTCTTTTGGCAACTGACCTCTGGGTCCTAGTAGTACTGCTACGTACGTTCCTGCTCTGGTTTCTGTTTTCAGGTTTTTTGTACGTTTTGGTACTTCTAGTTACCGTTCTACTTCGAGGCGTTTGGGTTACCGTTCTTTTGGCAACTGTATTTCGCTGTGGTGACCTAACAGTAGTTGATCTTTTATTTACAGCACTTCGCTGTGGAGATCTTACTGTCGAGGATCTTTTCGTTATTGTTCTATTATTAGATGATCTAGCATCATTTTTACGAACTGATCTTCTTTCAATATTCTTGGATCTATCAACAGCTGTTCTTCCTGCTACCTTCCCATTAGAACGGTTTGATCTTGTCCCTGTATTTCTAATATTATCATTTCTATTACTATTCGATCTATACGATTTGTATGAATTATTGTTTCGAGCTACATTTCTATTACTTCTAGAATCATAAGTCCTTCTACTTCTGTTATCTCTCTGAACTACACGCTTATCATTTCTGTAAACCGAGGCCCTATCACGTCGAACCTTGTTATATCTATGTTCCCGTCCAATTTTTGCATAAGCTCTCCTCTTATTGTATCTGTAAGGACTGTAATAGGTATATCTATATGGTGTATAATATCTTCTATAGGGCCTATTGTACACTAAACAGAATCCTAAAGCTGGTCTTACAAAAAACCTATGAAAAGGCCTGTACACATAATGCCTGTTATAAATGTTTATGTATCCTGAATGATAATCATAATATCCGCGATGGTTGTAGTAAACATACATTCCACCCATTCTATAAACTCTATTGTTTCTGTAACGAATATCAACATCACCAATCTGGGTTACACGACCATAATGGTCATAATAGATAGGTACATTCTCAACTTGGATTACCGCACCGTAATCATCATATTGTGCATATGGACTATAATCATATCCTGAATTGAACGTAACACCGTTTCTACGACCAGACATCTGATTATCAATATAAAAGTCAAACTCACCATCGGGATATACTGAAAACGTAATGCCATTCTCAACAAAAATGAATGAGTTGTTGTATCTATAAGCATTGCGTGTTGCAACCTTATCTTCAACTGTACTAGCCATGATACCTGAGGTACCTAAAATGAGGGCTGTAAAAAGGAGTACTAAATTTCTCATGATATAAGGTTTTAAACCTGTCTGCCGACAGGCAAGATTCCCGAATGCAATTATTCACATTCGATTAGTACGTACCAAACAGCGTGCCACAAATTTTTATTACGGCATAAATACTTGATAAACAGATATTTAAAAATAAATTAACCTAAAGTTTTTCCCTTAGGTAATTTGCGGTGAAAGAAGTTTTGCTTTGTACGATCTGTTCAGGAGTACCCTGGGCAAGCAATTTTCCACCATTTTCACCTCCTTCTGGGCCAAGATCAATAATATGGTCCGCACATTTAATAAGTTCAATATTATGCTCGATTACAATGACGGAGTGACCACGGGCAATGAGAGCATCAAAAGATTTCAATAATTTCTTGATATCGTGAAAATGTAATCCGGTAGTTGGTTCATCAAAAATGAACAAGGCCTTGTCTTTTGAGGTTCCCTTCACTAAGAATGAAGCTAATTTAATACGTTGAGCTTCGCCACCTGATAAGGTAGAGGAAGACTGACCTAAAGTAACATACCCTAAACCAACGTCGCGCAATGGCTTGAGTTTACTTACAATTTTAGTTTGGCTATGCTTTTCAAAGAAGTTGATAGCGTCATCAATGGTCATATTAAGGACATCATCAATACTCGCATCCTCAAATTTAACTTCCAATACTTCTTTTTTAAATCGCTTGCCACCACAAGTATCACATTCAAGATGTACATCGGCCATAAACTGCATCTCTACGGTTATTTCACCTTCACCCTTACATTTTTCACAACGACCACCATCAACATTGAAAGAGAAATGTTTGGCCTGGTAGGCTCTGATTTTACTTAATTTCTGTGAAGCGAATAAGGCTCGGATATCATCATAGGCCTTTATATATGTAACAGGATTGGAACGGGATGATCTACCTATAGGATTTTGGTCAACAAATTCTACATGTTTTATAGATTGATATTTACCTTCGACAGCGGTAAACTGTCCGGCCTTTTGACCGTAGCCTCCTACTTCCTTAAGTATAACCGGGTATAACAGTTTTTTTACCAAAGTACTTTTACCACTTCCTGATACTCCCGTTATTACGGTTAGCATGTTCAAAGGAAAAGTTACGTCGATATTTTTAAGGTTGTTTTCTCGAGCCCCTTTTATCTCAATATAATTATCTGATGACCTCCTTGTATTGGGAATCACTATATTTTCGGTGCCATTTAGATAACGTGCAGTTAAGGATGTGGATTTAAGAATTTCTTCCAAAGTACCATGTGCAACAACTTCGCCTCCCTGTGTTCCGGCTTCAGGTCCGATATCAATAACTTCATCGGCCGCCATCATAATATCCTCGTCATGCTCTACTACGATAACGGTATTGCCCAGATCTCGAAGGGATTTTAATACGTCTATGAGGTTTTCGGTATCCTTGGGGTGTAATCCTATACTAGGTTCGTCCAATATATACATTGAACCCACAAGACTACTACCTAAAGAGTTTGCCAGGTTTATACGCTGACTTTCACCACCAGAAAGTGTGTTCGATTTTCTATTTAAGGTAAGGTAGTTAAGTCCAACTTTTTCCAAAAAACCCAATCTGGTATTAATTTCTTTCAGCAATCGAGACGCAATTTTAATATCGTACTTGTTTAAGGAAATATTAGTAAAGAACACAACCAATTTCTTTATTGGCAATTCAACCAAATCTGATATCGATTGGCCATCCACTTTCACATAGTCGGTCTCTTTACGTAATCGTTTGCCCTTGCAAAGGTTGCATCTGGTTTTTCCACGATAACGAGAAAGCATTACCCTATTTTGGATCTTATAGCTTTTCTCCTCTAGCATTCCAAAAAATCTATAAAGCCCGGTAAAATGCGAATTACCATCCCAAACTAATTGTTTTTGATCCTCAGAAAGCTTAAACCAAGGCTTATGTATGGGAAAATCGAACTTATAAGCAGAGTTTACCAATTCATCACGGTACCGACCCATACTTTCACCACGCCAAGGAAATATGCCACTTTCAAAAACAGAAAGTGCTGTGTTGGGAACTACCAAATCTTCATCTATACCAATAACATCCCCATATCCTTCACATTTTGGGCAAGCACCATATGGATTATTAAAACTGAAAAGATGGGCATTGGGCTCTAAAAAGGCCATTCCATCTTTTTCGAACTTATTATTGAATACAAATTGCTTTTTGGTTGCAAGTTCCTCAATGATGCATTCTCCCTTGCCCTCAAAAAATGCTGAATCAATGGCATTGGCCAATCGGTTGTAAAAATCCTCGTCGTTTTTTGTTATTATTCTGTCTATGACAAGACTAAATTTCCGACCAATGTCTTTTGGGGCAGCATCAATACGTATAACCTCTTCCTTAAATTTAATTCTGGCATAACCTTGTTTAGAAAAAAGTTGTAGTGATTTTATGGGGTCTCGATCATCTTTTATAACTATTGGTGCAAGCAATAATAGTTTTTCACCTTCATTGAAAGCCTGAACATGTTTTACAACATCGGTGACCGTATGTTTTTTTACTTCTTCGCCAGATATGGGAGATATTGTCTTACCAATGCGGGCATAAAGCAATTTTAGATAATCGTATATCTCAGTGGTAGTACCGACTGTAGAACGAGGATTCGTGGAATTTACTTTTTGCTCTATAGCTATAGCGGGCGCAATCCCTTTGATATAATCGACCTTGGGTTTATTTAATTTTCCCAGGAACTGCCTGGCATAGGAAGATAGACTTTCAACGTATCTGCGCTGACCTTCAGCATATAAGGTGTCGAAGGCCAAGCTAGATTTTCCTGAACCTGAAAGTCCAGTTATTACGACCAGCTTATTCCTTGGGATAGCAACGTCAATATTTTTCAAATTGTGCAAGTTTGCACCTTTGATTATTATATTTTCCTTTGGATTTACCTCAAGTATTGAAGGCATAATATTTGTTAGGTCTGCAAAGATACGATATGTGAAATGCAATTGCTAACAAAGCTGTTTTAACGTCATAAATCATGATGATCTTAATACTATTTTTTTTATAACCTATATTTTTTTCTATATTTGACCTTAACAAAATGTTATCACGCCTATAGCAAGACAATTACTTTTTAAAATTAGTGTATGATCCAAAAGGCCTTTTTATAACAATTGGCCCTTGGTTTTAACTAAAAAAGTAATTGATATGGAGCTTCAACTTGCAGATTCCCAACTTATAAGATATTACATCAAAGGAGACGAAAGAGCTCTTGAAACATTGATTAATAGGCATAACCAACGACTTAGTAGTTTTATATACTCCAAGGTCAATGACCGAGAAATTACCGAGGATATATTTCAGGATACCTTTATTAAAGTCATACGGACCCTGAAAAAAGGAAGATATAGTGAAGAAGGCAAATTCTTGCCTTGGGTTATGCGAATTGCCCATAACCTGATAATAGATCATTTTAGAAAGAATAGTAGGATGCCCTTGTTCGAAGGTACAAGTTCATTTAATATTTTCTCAGTAATAAGCGATGAGAAGTTGAATGCAGAAAAACAGCTTATAAAAAATCAAATAGACAAAGATTTGGTATTGCTTATTGATGAATTGCCCAAAGATCAAAAAGATGTTTTGGTAATGCGTATATATAAGGATATGAGTTTCAAGGAAATTTCTGAAAATACGGGTGTTAGTATAAATACGGCTTTGGGACGAATGCGTTATGCCTTGATCAATCTTAGAAAGATAATTGAAGAGAATAATATTGTTTTAACGAATTAATCATCCCGTAGGTCGAGCATCTTTTAGTTTTGACGAATTAAAAGGTCTTAGGTCGAACGTATTTACTATATTTATTGATGTGGCGTTTTCTTAATGAAACAATACTGAAGAAAATATGGAAAATTTTTACGTCAAGAATAAAAGCAAGTGCAAAATAGTAAAGGCAAAACCAGAAACCATTGAGTTTTTGCTGAATTATTCCAAATCATTGAAGATCACTGAGGCGGAAGGTATAAAGTTCGAAAGTAACCTGAACTGAATAATCCTTAGAGAAAAATTTGAAACCCTTATTACTTATGTAGTAAGGGTTTTTTTATACCCCTAATTGAAATAGGATTTACTTTGGACTAGCATTTTACGAAAACACTGGTTTAATATATTGTATTAGTTCATTACATCGACACAACTTCCATTCTCTTAAAATATTGTGATAAAAATCAAAAATCATTGTTTCACATCAAAATCCAAGGGTTTGACAACATAGTTTTTTCTGCACACCCTGTTTTATCTAGTTTTAGGTCATAATTAAAGAATAGCACAGTTTAGAATTGACCGTGTTAAAAACTCAAAGTAATACTAACTAATATTAAGCTTTAACTAAACAAAGCCCCTAATCTTAAAAAAAAGTAATTTGTATGGAACTACAAATCGAAGATTCAGAACTAGTAAGAGATTATATCAGCGGAGATGAAAAAGCTCTCGAAATCTTAATTAACAGACACAACCAACGTATTTCAAGCTTTATTTATTCTAAAGTATTGGATAGGGATATTACGGAGGATATATTTCAGGATACTTTTATAAAAGTAATCAAAACCTTAAAGAAAGGGACTTATAGTGAAGAAGGTAAGTTTTTACCTTGGGTAATGAGAATTGCCCATAACCTTATCATAGATCACTTTAGAAAGAACAAAAGAATGCCTATGTTTGAAGGCAACGATGACTTTAATATCTTTTCTGTAATAGGGGATGACAAGTTAAATGCCGAGAAACAACTGATAAAAGATCAAATCAATTCAGATTTAAGATATCTTATTGATGAATTGCCAGATGATCAGAGAGAAGTACTTTTAATGCGTATCTATAAAGATATGAGCTTCAAGGAAATTTCAGAAAATACTGGTGTAAGTATAAATACTGCTTTGGGTAGAATGAGATACGCTCTTATTAACCTCAGAAAGATCATTGACAAAAACAATATAGTTCTTACAAATTCATAGTACTTATTTAGTTAAAACAATATTTTGATTTTAGTTGCGTTATTCTAACATAACAATACTATAATCAATATGGAAAAAATTTACTTTGAGAATCAAAAGAAAAGCAGTCCAGTCATGGCCTGCAGAGAAACAATCCAGTTTTTGACCAGTTATTCCAAGTCGCTCTGTATTGTTCATCACAACAATTTACAGTTTGAGATAAACTTAAACTAATAAAAAGACCCGTAATTTAGCGGGTCTTTTTATATTTATAATAGTCACTCAAAACTGTTTTTCTTCCTATAGTCTTGGTTATAACGTCTTTGTCGAGATTCCATCCTCTTGCAGGGGAATATTCCCTGCCATACCAAATAATCTGCAAGTGAAGGTCATTCCAGATTTCTTTAGGAAAAATTCGTTTGGCATCTTTTTCAGTTTGCACCACATTTTTCCCTTTTGAGAATCCCCATCGATACATTAATCTGTGAATATGGGTATCTACAGGGAAAGCAGGGGTACCAAAAGCTTGGGATACAACCACACTTGCCGTTTTATGACCAACCGAAGGCAATTCTTCCAACAGCTCAATATCATTTGGCACAGCTCCATCATACTTATCAATCAAAATTTGGGATAACCCATAAATACCTTTCGATTTCATAGGGGAGAGACCTACGGGTTTAATTATGTCACGAATTTCTTCCACTGATAATTTCACCATGTCGTAAGGATTATCTGCCTTGGCAAATAATACTGGGGTTATTTGATTAACTCTAATGTCAGTACTTTGGGCAGACATAAGCACAGCAATTAAAAGAGTATAGGGGTCTTTATGGCTTAAAGGGACAGGGATTGTTGGATACAAATCCCTAAGCGTTTTTATAGTGAAATCGATCTTTTCCTTTTTTGTCATAATAAGCTTAAATTAGCCGGATTAAAGAATTGCTAATTTATAAAAATTGAATATGAATACATTAATAGTGGGGGACAAGGTTCCCTATTTTACTTCTAAAGATCAGGATGGGAATGCTGTAAGTTTATCTGATTTTGCCGGGAAGAAACTTATTGTTTTTTTCTACCCAAAAGCCAGCACCCCAGGTTGTACTGCTGAAGCCTGTAATTTAAGGGACAATTACACTGAGCTGCAATCCCAGGGTTTTGAATTGTTAGGGGTTAGTGCAGATTCCGAAAAAAGACAGGCAAATTTCAGGAATAAGTATAAATTCCCATTTCCATTGTTGGCAGATGAAGATCGTACTGTTTTAAATATTTTTGGAGTCTGGGGACCTAAAAAGTTCATGGGACGTGAGTATGACGGAATACACAGAAAGACCTTTGTTATCAATGAAGAAGGTATTGTTCTAAAGGTAATTGATAAGGTGAAGACCAGGGATCACGCTGCGCAATTAATGGACTGAGCACTAGATTTTTTATCTACTTTAAGATTAAACTTTTTCCTCGCTCTTTTTTTGAATATTTGGAATAAAGAGATTTTTTTCTTTGATGATGTCAGCAACACCCTCAGGCAAGGCATCTTGCCAGCCCTCTTCATTATTTATCATTTTCTTGAAGACATCCCTAGAAAAAATGTGCATAATCTCAGGATCATAATCAATTATGTCCATTACTTTTCCATTATATTTAAAGAACTTATAAAGTTCTTTCATTCTAGGATGAACCTTGACGTTATTACTTGTCATTATCTGACCCGTCTCCCCGTTCTTCATCGGATATAGATATACCTGCAGTTCCTTAAAGAATAATTTACCAAATGCTTCCAAGATACCACCGCTCAAATGGCGATAATATTTTTCGTCGAAAATATCCACTAGATTATTTACACCCATGGTTAATCCAATTTTAGCTTTGGTGTAGTTGTTAAAGTATTCAACCAACCTATAATATTCCTGGAAGTTGGATATCATAACCGTATGGCCCATAGAACAAAGCAATTCGGCCCTATCCATAAAGTCACGTTCATCTATTTCACCCGAGGCTTTAAGGTTAGATAAGGTGATTTCAAAAATTACGATCGCCTTGTCCTCATCAACTCTTTGATCACGTATAAAAATATCATAGGACTTTTCAAGCATATCCATATTAACTTTTGTCACTGGACGAAAACTACCCCTTAAAGCCAATATGTTCTTTTTGTAAAGTTTTGCTGCTGGGAGCAGATTATTGCCATCAGGGCCGAACATAACCGCATCGGTCATGCCA
>JAAETN010000383.1 GCA_024228355.1 Maribacter sp.
AAAAGTTTCTTCTGCAATTTTAACGCAACACTCTTTGCAAGACACATCCAAAAAGAGCATTATAAAAATCCTATTTTATCATGGATTCCTGTCTTGAAATCGTAACTTAGGAAGACTTATAGCTTATCCCCATGAAATCTGTTTTAGTAAACATATCATTTTTGTTAGTACTCTCTTTCCACCTTTCTGGACAAGAGAAGTGGACCTGCTATACAGACAAGTCAGAATTACTCATGGATAATCAAATTACCTTAGGGGTGTTTGATTATATAGATGGATCCTTATGGATTGTTACAGATAGGGGTATCAATACATTTAAGGATGGCACATGGAAAACCATAAGCAAAAAAACAGACCTTCTTAGAAACCAGATTGGCTCCTATATGGTAGACAGCCAAAACAGAATTTGGATAGGTTCGGGGAGCCCGGATATGTTTTTTGATGGTTATGCATTTAGGGGACTGTACGAGGGGGGTGTGGTTATTTATGATGGGAAGGAGTGGAAGCCACGGAACACAAAGAATATGGGTATCAAAGCAGCCGTTGTCAACAAAATGTTCGAGGCATCCAATGGTGACATATGGCTGGGTGTTAGTCGTTCCAAACCATCCGTAACAACAACCTTAATTCCAAAGGGTGCATTATTACATCTTTCCAAGGAAACCGGGGAATGGACGGATTATAGACAAGAAGCTATGCCCTGTGTGGATTGTCAATTTGTAAAAGGGTTCTATGAAGATGAAAGTGGCAGGCTGTATTTTTTCGCACGTTATGGCATCTACTATTTTGAAAATGACAACTTTCATTTAATAAAAAAAACCGAAGAATTTAGTCATAAATGGCCTGTAGATTCCAGATTTGTGGATAGTAATAAAAATCTTTGGCTAGGTACTCCTCCTGCAGGAATTTACAAGTATAATGGCCAGAAATGGAGAAGTTTTAACAGGAAAAATGGCTTGTCCACAAAAAATGGTCATCCCTATGGATTTGTTGAGACATCAGACAATAAGATAATCATGTCAGCAGCAAATGGCTTGTATACTTATAATGATGGGGACCATTGGATACATGAGAAAATAAACTATTTATTCGGCAATAGTTATATAGATAAACAGAACCGAATGTGGATCCCATCTCATAAAGGATTGATCATTAGGGATGGTGTTAACGAGACCATGTATAAAAATATTCCTAAGGTTGTACGCATCTTTGAAGATAAGAATGG
>JAAETN010000384.1 GCA_024228355.1 Maribacter sp.
TGAATGAATGAATGAATGAATGAAATATACACGGACTTTATCCGTAATCAATATCTGCATCAATATCTACATAAACTTTATCCGTAATCAATATCTGTCTACAACGACCTCAAGAAATTTGAAATTTGGTTCCGGCGCCCCCAAATTCGATTTACGAGTACTTGCCAACCAATCGTACCGAGATTTTCCGAAATACCACCCATTGGCGGTATTTTGGTTTTCACATTTTTCCGCCCCAAAAGCCCATGGGCGCTTATTCGGAAAGTCATGCAAATAGCCGCGGTTATTTGGGCGCGGTTACTGGGAAAACCAGGTACATTGGAGTTAATGAGATTATGTTCCTCCGAAATGTCGAACTTCTTGTTAGAGGGCGTCTTGACGGCTAGGTCGTGTCCGTCTTTGGACAGAAGCGTGGTTCAAATGGTAGCGTGAGACGCTAAATTTTTTGGGAGTTTCAGGTGGAGTGGCGATTTTCTTGCTGGATTCTAATAAGAAGATTCTTTGGCATCAAAGCCACTGGCGTATATATTGGGTGGATGGCACATGGATTGGGCAATCCAGCAGATGGGATACATGGACTGAACAGGTGGCGTTTTAATGTCTAAAAAAAATATTGGAAAATCTAATATTTGATGGGACAATCTAATATTTTATGCCTGCCCTGGGGAACTAATATGAGAGGTATCTAACATGGGGATATATTTTTCGTAAAACAAACAATGATAGGTACGTAAAACAAACGGTCTTAATGATAGGACTCAAAACGTAACAGTAGAGGGAAAATCATCATCTTCCGGGTCAGTAACAAGTGGGGTTCCCCAGGGAAGTGTCTTGGGTCCATTGCTTTTCCTCTTATTCATAAATGATATCCCTAAATTAATTGAAAATGGTAAATTAAAATTATTTGCAGACGACTTAAAAATTTACTTTGCTTTTAAACCAGATCTAGTCCATAATCCGAATGCACTTCAAGTTTTACTGAACAAAATTGACAAATGGGCAGTAATTTCTCAGATGAAAGTTCTACAGACTAAATGGGCAAGTCTTACATTTAGGAAAGAAAAATCCTAAAACTGAATACATGTTATCTGATGCCGTTATTCCGAAATTAGACTCGATGCACGATCTCGGGGTGATAATGACGAAAGAACTTACTTTTAATCAACACATTGAGGCTATAACTAAATCGGCTACTACAATGGCAAATCTAATATTACGTACATTTAAGAGTAGAAAACCTGCCTTTATGATACAAATGTTCAATGTGTTCGTACGCTCTAAATTAGAATATGCCAGCCCAATTTGGAATCCCCATCATCAAATGCTCATTAACAGAATTGAAAAAGTACAACGCCGGTTTACCAAACGGCTGCCTTTTTTGTCGGATGTTACGTACAAAAATAGACTTCTGTTTCTAAAAACATCTTCACTGGAGCTTCGGAGACTACACCTGGATCTTGTCTGTTTATACAAATTATTACATGGGCATTTCGATATTGACACATCAACTTTTTTCAGGTTTAAGCAAACCTCAACGAGAGGTAATTCTTGGGCATTAGTGAGAAATCATTTCAAAACCGACGTTAAAAAATTTTCTTTCGCTCAACGAATAGTTAATATATGGAATTATTTACCGAACGATATTGTTAATCTGACAACCGTACCTGCTTTTAAAAAATCTCTACATGGGATTGACTTCGGTCGATTCTTGAGGGGAGTAGACCTCGGTGTCTGATCTGACCTGTCATCCTCCCCTCTACCCCGTCATTTGATGTGGAAGTATTGTGTTATTTTTGCTGATGTTAAAATGAGTAAAAAAAAAAAAAAAAAAACAGAA
>JAAETN010000385.1 GCA_024228355.1 Maribacter sp.
ATAAGAATTTTTTTGTGCTTTTTTTCCTTCTGCGGTATTGATTATCAATTGGATGTCATTGTTCTTTAAGTGATCAATTACGTTAGGACGTCCCTCATCTTCTTTGAGAACAGTAGTGACGGGAGTTCCCTTTTCCGCTATAGCTTTTGCCGTTTCCCTAGTGGCAGAAATTTTGAAACCCAAATTGTAAAGATTATGGGCGATATCTATTATTTGGGCTTTATCTTTTTCTCTGACACCTATAAAAACTGTACCAGCCTGAGGAAGTCCACCTTCTATGGCCAACTGTGCTTTAGCAAAGGCCTTCCCGAAATCAACATCAATTCCCATTACTTCACCAGTTGATTTCATTTCCGGCCCAAGGATGGTATCTGTACCATGAAATCTGACAAATGGGAAAACAGCCTCCTTTACAGCAACATGTTTGATTGTTTTATTTTTGTTTATATTCATCTCCTTTAGTTTGCGGCCAGCAATAATCTGTGATGCAACCTTCGCCAGTGGAATACCAATTGCCTTACTCACAAAGGGTATTGTCCTAGACCCG
>JAAETN010000386.1 GCA_024228355.1 Maribacter sp.
ATTTCAAGCATTGGAATAGAAAAACCAATTCATATAGGGGAAACGGGTTGGGCCACAATTGCTGCATCTTCATATGGTAAAACTGGTTCACAGGCGGCCGACGAATACAAAGAAAAATTGTACTATGAGCACATGAGGGAATGGACCAAAAAGGCGGGAATGTCTTGTTTTTACTTTGAGGCTTTTGATGAACAATGGAAAGATCAAGGTGATGCTTTGGGCTCGGAAAATCATTTCGGACTAATAAAGCTTAACGGACAGGCAAAATATGCCTTATGGGATATGGTTGATAATGGGACGTTTAAAGGATTAACAAGAAATGGAATACCAATTACCAAAACCTATGATGGGGACAAAACGGCATTGATGGCAAATATGCTTACCCCTCCCCTGATGAGTGAAATGGGAATATTGGAAATATCGACCTTAAATGCATTTCGTAATGCCGGAGAAATGGTAACCGAGTCAAAATATGTGGTTATTCATGAAAAACATGATTCTGATGCTACCTACCCCAGTGCCAAATTGAAGCTAAACCCCTGGGAGGGCACTTGTAGCATTGAAATGACACAAGAAGGTGTTATTGAAGTGGTTACGGGCACCGGTGCTTGGTGGGGAAGCGCGCTAGAAATACAAGGAGGAATCGGTGAAGACCTATCTAATTTTGCAAATGGTTATTTACATTTTGAAATAAAAGGTGATACCGGATCTTCTTTTAATATTGGTTTTCAGACAGGATCCTTTGCGAATGGTAATCAAGTAAACAATTATGTCACTTTCGGATCTAGTGAACCTTACTCCATTACAGAAGAATGGTCAACACATTCAATCGCCATTTCTGATATGAATCAAGGTGCAAACCTTAAGAATGTGACTGGAATTCTATTTTTTAGAGGAATTAATGATTTTGATGGTAAACACGTCTATATGAAAAACGTCTATTATTCACGGGAATAAATTTAGGTTTCACCAGGGACTGATGACAATAAACCGAAATCATGGATTTATTGAATGTTTTTTTGCATGGTGTACAGGCCTAAGTCATTTTAAATTGTCCAAATTAAAATATCCTCCCCTATTTTCCTTTCTTTCCAATGATTGACCAATAATCAAATGTGCGACATTAACCATATTGCGTAGTTCACAAAGTGTAGTGGTTATTTTTGCCTCTTTATAGAATTCCTCAACCTCATTGTAAATAAGGTCTAAATGGGCAATGGCCTTGTTCAAACGATCATTACTTCTTACTATCCCAACATAATCCCGCATCAGTGCCTGCAATTGCTTTAAGTTATGCTGAATTAGAACATGTTCTTTGGGAATGATCGTACCTTCGTCGTCCCAATCAGGAATATCCAGTTGCTGAGAAGTATGCGAAATCTTGCTTAGATATTTAAAAATGTTATGGGCATAGACCAATGCTTCCAATAGGGAGTTTGATGCCAATCTGTTTGCACCATGTAAACCAGTTCTAGAACATTCGCCACAAGCGAACAAATTATTTATCGAGGTCTTTCCGTCCGTATCTACCACAATACCCCCGCATAGATAGTGGGATGCGGGAACAACTGGAATCCAATCTTTTTCAATGTCAATATGGTATTCCAAACACTCCTCATAAATATTGGGGAAGTGTTTTTTGAAAGCTGTTAGGTCTAGATGGGTACAATCCAAAAAAACGTGGGTATCCCCGGTTTTCTTCAATTCGTTGTCTATACTTTGCGAAACAATATCCCTTGAAGCCAGCTCTGCCCTATCATCATAGTCTGGCATAAACCGATATCCTTCCTTATTTCTTAAATAAGCCCCGAATCCACGAACAGCTTCCGATATCAAAAAATAAGACCCCCCCTCGGCTTCGTATAAGGCTGTAGGGTGAAACTGGATAAACTCCATATCCTTAATCTTGGCCTTGGCCCTATACGCCATAGCTATACCATCACCGGTCGCGATAACGGGGTTGGTGGTATGTCCGTATATAAGACCAATACCCCCAGAGGCCAAAAGGGTACTTTCTGCCCCAATCGTAAGAATAATTCCTTTTTTTTGATCCAAAACATAAGCTCCATAGCACGACAGCTTCTCAGTATCCTTGTTCTCTAAATGGTGTTCAGTAATTAGATCTATAGCAAAATGATGGGCTAAAAGTGTAACATTTTCAAGTTGATGAACACGCTGCAATAGGGCCCTTTCTACTTCATACCCCGTTATATCCTTATGGTGCACAACACGATATTCCGAATGACCTCCCTCTTTTCCCAAATCGAAACCACCTTCGGAATTCAAATCGAAATTGGCTCCCCAAACAATCAATTCCTTTAGCCGTTGGGGCCCTTCCTTGATGACCATTTCAACCACTCCCCTGTCACATATACCGTCGCCAGCAATAAGGGTATCTTGAATGTGTTTTTGAAAGGAATCCTCTTCAAAATCCTGCACAACAGCCACGCCGCCTTGAGCGTACTTGGTGTTGGATTCATCCTCATCGCCTTTCGTAACGATAGTAACTTTCCTATTCGGAAACTTTTCGGCCATTTTAACCGCAAAAGTAAGGCCCGCGACACCTGAACCTATTACTAAATAGTCAGCTTTGATCATACCTTTAACGAAAGGTCTAACATGCGTTGTATTGGGATTAGGGCCTTTTCCCTTATAGCCTCGGGAACTTCAATTTGGGGGCTTTCGTAGAGCAAACAATCATGCAGTTTTTGCAAAGTGTTTATTTTCATATAGGCACATTCACTGCAGGCACAAGTATTGTCTTCTTGTGCCGGAGCCGGCACTAATTCAGCTTCAGGTACCTCTTGCTTCATTTTGTGCAAGATGCCGGCTTCAGTAGCCACAATGAACTTGTCATTTGGATGTTCTTTGACAAAGTTTATCATCCCTGCTGTTGAACCCACATATGTAGCTGTTTTTAAAATATGTTCTTCAGATTCTGGATGGGCAATAATCAATGCATCAGGATGTTTTTGGTAGAGGTCCAATAACTTATCTATACAGAAAGCTTCATGAACAACACAACTTCCATCCCAAAGAAGCATCTCCCTACCTGTCTTTTTCATAATATATTTTCCCAAATTCCTATCTGGGGCAAAAATAATAGGTTCGTCTTCGGGAATGGATTCCACGATTTTCAAGGCATTTGATGATGTGCAAACAATATCGGTCAATGCCTTGACTTCCGCAGAACAATTAACATAAGTGATTACAGTATGACCGGGATTGTCCTTAATGAACTTTTCAAATTCATCTGGCGGACATGAATCTGCCAAGGAACATCCTGCATTCAAATCCGGTAGAACAACTATCTTCGAAGGATTCAAGATCTTAGCTGTCTCTGCCATAAAATGAACACCAGCAAACACGATTATATCTGCATCTGTTTCAGCTGCTTTTTGGGATAACCCAAGGCTATCACCAACATAATCAGCAATATCCTGTATTTCTGGTATTTGGTAATAGTGCGCTAAAATAATAGCATTCTTTTCCTTTTTTAGTTGTGTAATTTTTTCGCTCAAATTCATCGGTTTGTAAATATGGTGCAATTTTAGAGGTATTGAATGGTAGATAAAATGATATAAATCATTATTCCTTTAAAACATTGCTAAAACCATGCCAGATTAAAACGGCTATAGAATTATGCTTTTTCACCTTTTGTACCAACATAAAACTACCAAAATAAAAAATTAAGATACTTGTTGGTTTAGGCTTATAACGCTTTAAGGTAGAATTGTTAGGAAAACAGAATTAGATTTATTAAAAAGGGATATACGCCCCTTTTTTAATTCAATGCTTAGTCTTTTCGCTATTTTGCCACATTGACAGATCGGGTTTCCCTAATAACGGTAACTTTAACCTGTCCTGGGTAGGTCATATCGGTTTGTATTTTCTGTGATATTTCAAAGGACAATTGAGCGGCCTTATCATCACTTACCTTTTCACTTTCAACAATAACACGCAATTCTCGACCTGCTTGAATGGCATAAGCTTTTTGTACCCCTCCAAATGCAAAAGCAATCTCTTCCAAATCCTTTAAACGTTGAATATACGAATCCAATACCTGCCTTCTAGCACCCGGTCTTGCGCCACTAATGGCGTCACATACCTGGATTATAGGTGATATTAGTGTTTTCATCTCAATCTCATCATGGTGCGCTCCTATAGCGTTGCAGACGTCGGGCTTCTCACCGTATTTCTCAGCCCATTGCATGCCCAATATGGCATGCGGAGTTTCAACCTCGGCTTCGGTGTTTGGTACTTTACCTATGTCATGTAAAAGTCCGGCCCGTTTAGCCAATTTAGGATGTAATCCCAATTCAGCTGCCATAACTCCACATAGTTTAGCGACCTCCCTGGAATGCTGTAACAAATTCTGTCCATAGGAAGAACGATATTTCATTCTACCAACGGCCTTGATCAATTCAGTGTGTAAACCGTGAATACCCAAATCGATTACGGTACGTTTCCCGATTTCAACTATTTCCTGTTGAATCTGCTTTTCGGTCTTACGAACTATCTCCTCAATACGGGCTGGGTGTATCCTTCCGTCAGTAACTAATTTATGAAGTGATAAACGGGCAATTTCCCTTCGTACCGAATCAAAACATGATAATATGATAGCCTCGGGTGTATCATCAACAATGATCTCTACTCCGGTAGCTGCTTCAATCGCACGGATATTTCTACCCTCTCGACCAATGATCCTTCCTTTTACATCATCAGATTCCAAATTAAAAACAGAAACGCAGTTTTCCACAGCTTCCTCTGTGCCTATACGCTGAATAGTATTGATTACGATTTTACGCGCTTCTTGTTGGGCTGTTAATTTGGCCTCTTCCATAGTAGTTTGCAGATAGGCCATTGCATCTGTTTTCGCCGTTTCTTTGAGTGATTCCATCAATTGACTTTTAGCATCTTCGGCCGAAAGTCCAGAAATAACCTCTAGTTGCTGAACTTGGTTTTTATGTAGCTTTTCAAGTTCAGTATGCTTCTTATTATAGTATTCTTCTTTATGGGATACATCCTTTATTTTACCATCTAACTGCTCATTCAATTTTTTACCCCTAGCAAGTTCATTGCTAATTTGCGATTCTTTATCCCTGGTGCGTTTCTCTGCCTCAGCTATTTTTTTGTCCTTGTTTATTATGACCTTTTCGTGTTCGGCCTTTAATTCAAGAAACCTTTCCTTAGCTTGGAAAATCTTATCTTTCTTAAGGTTCTCTCCTTCTATTTTTGCTTCCTTTAAAATGGAATTTGCATCTTTTTTTGCATTGGATATGGTCTTTGATGCCTTACCTTTTTCCATGAATTTCGCAATAACAAATCCTACAATAAGACCTGCGATTCCGACCAATATAAGTGTGGTACTGTCCATAATTTGAAAATTTAAAATAAAAAAAGCCCACATTGGAGAAGTTTTGTACAAACTCCTGAAAACAGGTTTAGGGCTACCAGACTGATCAAGGATCCTTATACGAGTAAGGCCTGCTTTTACAATCTAAACTCACCCTTTTTAAACTAATTAATGTTGAGTTCGTCAAAAGATATTACCAATGTGGGCAGTAACTTATTGTTATTTAAAAGAACTTATTTAATACCAAGCTTTGAATTCACCAATTCGTCCAATGCCCTTAATCGTTCAGTGGCTTCATGGGATCCTTCAGATTGATCAATGCCTCTTTGTTCAATTTTGGAGGCAAACTGTAGTGCACACATAGCGAGCACATCCTGCTTGTCCCTAACGGCATAATTCTGTTCAAATTTCTTTGCCAATTGCTCTATATTCTTGGCCGCCTTCCTTAATCCTTCCTCTTGGCTAGGATCAATCGTCAAGGGGTATACCCTATCGGCGATGGAAAGCTTTATTTTGAGCTTTTCTGACATACTATCTTGAACATTATTCGGCGAGTTGGGTAATGCAATGATCCAACTCCCTAATCAACGTATTTATTTTAAGCTTAGCTTCTGTTTTATTTGTATTACTGCCAAGCATCGAGTTTGCAAGCTTTAGCGAATTGTATTTCTGTTCCCATTCAGAAACAGTTTTTGAGGTTACATCCTTGTCGCTTCTTGTTGAAACCAATTCCGCTTCCAACTTTTGATTAGCTTGTTGTAACAACTCTAATTTATGCAACAACTTGCTTAACTTGTTTTCAAGGGAATCAACAATTTTAACCAATTCACTCATAAGCAATTCTCAATGCGTATTACACAAAGTTAACATACATCTGACGACTTAGCAATACTTTTTTGAATTATTCTTTAAGTAATACTTTAAACTCTGATATTAACCCCCCTTGCGGATATGACGTTGAAAATTCTCGTAGTTTTTTAGGGTTCGAAGTCGATAATTACCTACAACTGTTTAAATTTATCCCTTATTTAATGGTCAAAGGTTATTTTCAAATACTACTATTGTTATAATCAAGGCATGATAATTGGTTAATACAATTTCAACATTTCGGAAAAATGGACAAAACATTTCTTATTTTTCTTTTGATTTTCTCCATGGGTTTATCTGCCCAGAATGGTTATCCAAGAGACGCCTTTAGGTCTCCGTTGGACATACCATTGATTTTGGCAGGTACTTTTGGTGAACTTAGATCAAATCACTTTCATTCCGGTATAGATATAAAAACGCAGCAGCGACAGGGTCTGCCAATTTATGCCATTGGTGATGGTACAGTGACTAGAATAAAAATTTCACTTTGGGGGTATGGTAAGGCGCTTTATGTGGCTCACCCCAATGGCTACACTTCAGTCTATGGACATTTACAAAAATTCTCTCCCGAAATTGAAGAGTACATTAAAAAAATTCAATACGAAAAGAATTCGTACGAAGTAGAAGTGTATCCAGAATATGGAGAGGTCAAAGTACAAAAGGATAGGGTAATCGCATTTAGCGGTAACTCTGGAGGTTCTTCGGGGCCCCATCTTCATTTTGAAATAAGGAGCAGTATTTCCGAAAAGCCCACAAATCCACTATTGTATGGCCTAGAAGTTTTGGATGCTACTAATCCAACATTAGTAGGACTTTATGGGTATCCGCTTTCTGAAAATGCACAATTGAACCAGAGCACTGTAAAGTCGCAAATAAACTTTACGAAACAAAAAGACGGTACATTCCTAGCCGATAAGGTCACTGCTTTGGGAACCATAGGTTTCGGTTTTATAGGCTTTGACCGCCAAGATATGGCGGCAAATAAAAACGGTGTTTACTCAGTAAGGCAAGTGGTTAATGGCAAAGTATATACCGACTATGATTTTGAGACATTCTCCTTTACGGAAACACGTTACATAAATACTTTTATAGATTACGACCATTTGGGGAAATATAGACAGCGAATTCAAAAAACCTTCAAGTCTCCAGGAAATCGACTTAGTATTTACAATAAATTGGTCAACGATGGAAAAGTAGTGGTTAAAGAGGGCTTGTCCTACAAAGTTGAATTGTTGATTCATGACCTGGAAGGAAATTTGACCAAACTGGTTATTCCTGTCGAAGGTAAACAACAATCAATAAAAATTGCTAAAGAAAATCCTAAATCAGAAAATTACGTCATTGCCAATAGACCTAATAATTATGATCTCGGATTAGCCAAGGTATATTTTCCTGCGAACACATTTTATAAGAATTTTCACATTGAATTAAAAAAAGGAGGTGATACTGTAACGATTCACAATAATAGGGTTCCTGCCCACAGGAATTTCACTATTACCTTCGATGCTTCAAAATATACAGAAGCTGAAAGAAAGCAACTTTTTATTGCCCGTTTGGATAAAAAGCTCAAACCCAATTACGCATCGACCTATAAAAGAGGAAATACGTTTACCACACGAACCAGAAATCTAGGAACATATACATTGGTGAAGGATACTGTTGCCCCTAAAATTAGGAGCAAAAATTTTAAGCATAAACAATGGTTGAACAACTATCGGTATTTGAGTTTAATGATTTCTGATGACCTTAGTGGCGTTGATACTTATTCGGCAACCTTGAATGGAGAGTGGATTTTAATGGAATACGAGCCTAAAACAAGAACATTGACTTATAATTTTGACGATAAGATATTGGACAAAAAGCAATGTGAACTCAAAGTTGTCGTTAAGGATAATGTAGGGAATTCAAGTAAATACGAGGTTTCCTTTTATAGAAAATAAAAACTTTGAAGTCCTCTAAGATTGCTTTCATTTTAATACTTCTGTGCCTTTCTGTTAAAATTCAGGCACAATCGGCAACAATAACGGGAGTGGTCTTAGATGAAAATAACGAACCACTTTCTCAAGTAAACATTACTACGGCCACAAGTGGCACCAATACAGACAACACGGGCTATTATATTTTGAAGGTGGTTGCCGAGCAAGAAAACCGCATTACGTTTACCCATATTGGCCATAAGGATATTGTTCTAGAAGGCTTGATTCTCAACACAAATGAAATTTACGAGTTCAATCCAGTACTAAGTACCAAGATTACGCAGATTGATGGGGTTATAGTCTCGGCAACGGGAGAAAAGACAGTTGATGGAATCACTGTAATATCACCAAAAATGATCCGTCAAATTCCAGGTGCAAATGCCGGCGTGGAGAATATACTTCAGCTTCTTCCCGGGGTCTCCTCCAACAACGAATTAAGTACCCAATATTCGGTTCGTGGTGGCAATTATGATGAGAATTTGGTATATGTCAATGAAATTGAAGTGTATCGTCCTTTTTTAATACGTTCGGCCCAACAAGAAGGGTTGAGCTTTGTGAACAGTGACCTCGTTCAAAAAGTGGAATTCTCTTCAGGAGGTTTCCAAGCTAAATACGGAGATAAACTTTCATCGGTTTTAGACATCACTTATAAAAATCCAACGACTTTTGGTGCCCAGTTGGACATTAGTCTGCTCGGTACAAGCCTGGCTTTGGAAACTTTATCCAAAAACAAAAGGCTCTCAAATATAACTGGAATACGATATCGTAATAATAGTCTATTGGTTAACAGCAAACAGACAAATTCAAATTTCAATCCAATATTTGCCGATATTCAGAGCTATTTTACATATCGGATATCAAATAAGCTACATTTAAATTTATTGGGTAATCTATCTATCAATGATTATCAAAACCAGCCTTTGAACAGGCAAACTAATTTTGGAACATTGTCTGAACCCAAGGCGCTTTTGGTACAGTATGGAGGGAACGAAAACAACAAATATGCTACAGCACTAGCTGCCATTAAGGCCAATTACTTTTTGAATGACCAGGTGACCTTAAAATTAATATCCTCAATATACCATACTACCGAGGAGGAATACTCTGATGTTGTCGCTAGATATGAACTGGGTGAAATTGATGCCGATTTAGGGAGTCAGACTTTGGGTGAAGTTACTACAACAAGGGGTGTAGGAGGCCAATTCACAAGAGCTAGAAACGATTTGGACGCCCTTATTTTCAATTTAGAACATAAAGGAAATCAATCTAAGGAAAACCAAACGCTGGAATGGGGATTAAAATATACCCATGAAGATATTCGAGACCAATTACGGGAATCAGAGTTTATTGATTCAGCTGGTTTTTCAATTAGGCCTCCATTATCTGAATTCATGAACAATCAACCTGTAATACCTTTCACAGGCCCTCTAGTACCCTATCAGGGCATTTCGGCCAAAAACTTCGTAAAGACCAATAGATTTTCAGCATTCGCTCAATTCAGTGAACACAAGATTTCGAAAAGCACCGACTTATATTATAATCTAGGAGTCAGAACACAATATTGGCGTGTTAGCGGACAAGGCTTTGAAAAGACATCACAGCTTATTTTTAGCCCGAGAGGACAATTCGCCATAAAGCCTAATTGGAAAAAGGACATGCTGTTTAGAGCTTCATTGGGCAAATATCATCAACCTCCTTTTTATAGGGAACTAAGGGATGAAACTGGAACGATTCGGCCAGATGTAAAAGCCCAAAAATCGATTCACTTTGTCTTGGGCAACGAATATAGCTTTCTCCTTTGGGAAAGACCATTTACATTAATCAGTGAAGCATATTACAAAAAATTGAAAAATGTAAATCCATATACGTTAAATGATGTTCGCATTCGTTATGCTGCAAATAACAATGCAAAGGGTTATGTTTATGGCGCTGAAGTGCGATTGAACGGTGCTTTTGTTCCGGGAACAGATTCATGGGTAAGCCTAGGATATTTAAAAACCGAAGAGAATATCGACAATAGAGGATTTATTTCCCGTCCAACGGACCAACGGCTAAAATTGGGTATTCTTTATCAGGACTATATTCCGGATATTCCGAATTTAAAAATGTATTTGAATTTGGTTTACAATACAGGAGTACCAGGAGGTTCACCGAGTTATGCCGATCCTTA
>JAAETN010000387.1 GCA_024228355.1 Maribacter sp.
AAAACCAAAAAAGTAAAAACAGTACGTTTTGGTTCAGGTGGTTTAAGAGCTAAAATCAACGATAAAAAAGCACGTAATGCGTTTGCAAAACGTCACAATTGTGCTCAAAAGAAGGATAAAACTAAAGCAGGATATTGGTCTTGCCGTCTACCACGTTATGCAAAGTTACTCGGACTCAAATCAAACTTCGGAGGGTTCTGGTAAACCATACACCGATTTAGAGATTACAGATAAATATATTCTCCGTGAATTCGGAGACGACATTGACCCAATCGAGCTAATGTGGCATCGAGATGATCAAGATAGAACAATTGAAATTATAGGCAAAACTGATTGGTCTATCCAGCTTGAAGATAGCTTGCCTACCTCACTAAATGAGCGTATATTTATCAAACGTCATGAGTGGCATCGTGTTATAAAAGGCACAGGTAAATTACAACTCAAGATACATTTAGACTGATTCATAGCCAGTCGATTCTAATTTATTTTTTATGGGAGCTGTGGCCCCACAATTTGGATTCCTGAAATATCTTTCGTATATTTAAGGGTTAAAAATAAAAGTAAATGGCAGAAAAACTAGTAATCGTAGGTGCTGGAGTAGCAGGTGTTAATGCTGCAACCAAGCTAGTAGACAACGGATTCCCAGGTAAAAATATCACAATCATTGATATGGGTAAAGATCCATATCGCAGACCGTATTCAGAAGTAATGACTGGATTCTTAGGTGCTGGTGGTTGGAGTGATGGTAAATTAACTTACCACACAGCAATTGGAGGACATATGTCTAAGTATTGTGGTGAAGAGAAAGCAATGGAATTGTTTGATGAGGTAATTAACAACTTTAAACGTTTCCATCCTAAACCAGAGGAAGTACAATGTTCAAACCCAGTAGCAGAACCAGATTTTATTAAACCATATTTCGGTTTACGTTTATTCCCTGTATGGCACGTTGGTACAGATTATCTACATGAGATAGGTAAAAATTGGTACGATTTCTTAGTTGATAAAGGTGTTGAGTTTATTTGGGAGACTAAAGTAACTTCTATTGATTTTGATGCTCAAGAATTATTTATAGGAGAGGAAGAAACATTTATCAATCCTAAAAATTGGCCTATTAGTTATGACCGTCTAATGTTTGCCGTAGGTAAGTCAGGAATTGACTTTGGTAAACAATTGGCTACAGATTACAAATTACCTACTGAACCAAAACCAGTACAAATAGGTGTTCGATTTGAAGCACCACAAAAACACTTTCAAAAACTTATTGACGTAAGCTATGATTTTAAGCTATATCGCAAATTCGAAGAAAAAGGGGTGTCATTACGTTCCTTCTGTACTAACAACAACGCAGCTTTTGTTGCCGTTGAACAAACGTATGGAGATGTTAGCTATAATGGACACGCCAAAAAAGCAGAAGAGCATAGAAACGATATGACAAATTTTGGTATCTTGATGGAAATTCAAGGTATTGAAGAACCATTCAAATGGTCACGTAACGTAGTAAGTCAAGTACAAGAATACGCTGAAAACGCAGGTGACCATGCTTGGGGTAATGGTAGATGTGGAATGTATTATTCTCCTTCTCGTAGACCATCTTTAACAAGCGAGGGTGATCATGTAACTACTTTTGAAATAAATGAACAAGGTTTAGATAAAGTTAGAGAAGCATTTGAAGGTAATTTCCAATATATTGATGATTTCATTGATGATATGAAAAAAGTATTCCCAACACTTGGGGATGATTGGGGTGTTTACATTCCTGAAGTTAAGTATCTATCACCTGAACCATTAGTTGATTACGATACATTAGCATTAATTGATTATAATAATGTACACTTTGTAGGTGATGCATTATCAGCTCGTGGTATTACAGTTTCAGGGGCACAAGGAAATTAT
>JAAETN010000388.1 GCA_024228355.1 Maribacter sp.
ACGTATGAATATAAATATGCTTTTTACCATTGGTGGTGATGGTACACAAAAAGGCGCTCTTGATATTTCTGAAGAGGTAAAGAAACGAGGCCTTAAAATTTCTATAGTAGGAATACCCAAGACCATTGACAACGATTTAAAATTTGTAGAAAAATCATTTGGATTTCAGACGGCAGTTTCCCGAGCGGTAGATGCAGTTGCCTGCGCGCATGTGGAAGCACACGATGGTGTAAATGGAATTGGTATAGTTAAAGTAATGGGACGTGAATCAGGCTTTATCGCCGCTAATACAGCCTTGGCTATAAATGATGTAAATTATGTCCTTATCCCGGAAGTTCGTTTTGATCTTGAAGGAGAAAATGGTTTATTCGCCAATTTGGAAAGGAGGCTCGCACAAAGGAATCATGCCGTGATTCTTATAGCTGAAGGTGCGGGGCAGGAGTTCATGAATGTTTCTGATGCCAGCGATGCGTCGGGAAATATTCAACTCAATGATATCGGTATTTATCTCAAAGATCGCATAGCAGAATATTTCAAAAAG
>JAAETN010000389.1 GCA_024228355.1 Maribacter sp.
GCTATGAAAACTGAGCGTGAGGATATTGATGAAGAAGAATACAAAACCATACAGGAAGCCTTAAAGCAAGCGCTTGTCGAAATCAATAAATTCCGTTCAGAGGAAGGCCTTGTCTTGGAGAACGATTTCATTCAACGAATCAAGAACATGGAATCTTTATTGAAAGAGGTTATACAAATGGATCCTGATCGGCAATCAGCCATTCGTGAACGCCTTGAAAAGGCAATTGCTGATATTAAAGCTGAGGTTGATGATAATAGATTTGAACAGGAACTCATTTATTATTTGGAAAAATATGATATAACCGAGGAAAAAGTGCGATTAGCAAATCATTTGGATTATTTCTCAAAGACTTTGAAATCCAATGATAGTAATGGTAAAAAATTGGGTTTCATTAGTCAAGAAATAGGGAGGGAAATAAATACCATTGGTTCAAAGGCCAACTATGCCCCAATGCAACAATTGGTTGTCCAAATGAAGGATGAGCTGGAGAAAATTAAAGAACAGATGCTCAACGTATTATAATGGAAGGAGGTAAATTGATTATTTTTTCGGCCCCATCGGGAAGTGGCAAGACAACGATTGTACGCTATTTACTTGAACAACCAGAATTGAATCTGGCCTTTTCGGTTTCAGCAACTTCCAGAAGAAGAAGAGGAAAAGAGAAAGAAGGGGAACACTATTATTTCATGAATGTCTCAGAGTTTAAAAAACACATTAGGGATGATGATTTCCTAGAATGGGAAGAAGTGTATCGCGATAATTTTTATGGTACACTTAAGAGTGAGGTTGAACGACTATGGGCAGAAGGTAATAATGTAATTTTCGATATTGACGTGGTTGGGGGACTTCGCATTAAAAAAAAATACCCCAAAGAGACATTGGCCGTTTTTGTGAAGCCGCCAAGTGTAGATGAGCTAAAGATTCGATTGAAAAAGCGCAGTACTGAAAGTGATGATAAGATCAATATGCGAATTGCGAAAGCCTCGGTAGAATTGGCTACAGCACCTCAGTTTGATGAAATTATTAATAACTTGGATTTGGACACAGCTCTTAAGGAGGCCCATGATTTAGTTGCTGAATTTGTTGGGGCATCAACTTCTACAAAGGAGGCGTAAAATGAAGAAGATCGGGTTATTTTTCGGCAC
>JAAETN010000390.1 GCA_024228355.1 Maribacter sp.
AAGATGCTATTCAGCATTTCACAAATGGTTCTTATACCCGTACTCGCAGGAACAACCATTAATACGTTCATGGGGCCAAAGATAAAGAAGATTGGTCCATTATTTCCATTCGTCTCCTCCATCGCTATAGTCGCAATTATAGCTATAATCATCGGTTTAAACCAAACTAAGCTGAAAGAGGTAGGGTTTATTATTGTCTGTTGTGTAATGGTTCATAATCTAACTGGACTCTTAATCGGTTTCTGGTTTCCAAAACTCTTGGGGTACGACAATCGCACGTGCCGTACCCTCAGCATCGAAGTAGGCATGCAGAATTCAGGATTGAGTGTCGCTCTGGCGGTTAAGCACTTTTCTATAGTCGCGGCAATCCCAGGCGCAATATTTAGTATATGGCACAATCTGTCAGGGTCGTTTCTGGCTGGATATTGGAACAGCAAACAATCTGATCACACGCAAAACCGCGCTGAGAAAACATAAAAAAATAATTAAAAGACAAAATTCTTTTTTTCCTTTGCGTGGGGACTCTTTTTTTATTTACGTGAAATTCGTGTCCAAATGTATTATACAATTTTTTTTGCTACATAATAAATCCAAGCACTATCTTTGTCATCACTATTCGAATCCAGTTTATTGCCTAATGTATCATACATTTCGATAGTATCAAATCCAATTGCTTTAAGTTGTGATACCTGATTAGTTTTGTCAATATAATATGTTAACATGGCATAGTTATGTGCAACATCATTGATAATTGCGTATTCATCTTTAAATTGTTGACTGTTTCTATTTTTCAAAAAA